>NZ_JAUBRK010000172.1:0-1483 GCF_036701825.1 Microcoleus sp. MOSTC5
GATTTTAAACCATCCTAATCTTCCTTCAGTCTTGTCTTATGGTACTTTGGCTGCTTAAAAACTGTCCGGAGTATTGTTTGAACAAAGTTTCATTCATTATTTTTGCCCCAAGATAAGCTGGCCCCGCTCCTAATACCGCAGGAGCAGCAGCCATGCCACCACCAACCACACCACCTGCTGCGGCTAGGCCTGAAGTAATTCCTGCTCCTGAAGTTGCTGCAACACTCAACCCTGTAGCAGCACTAGCAGCCGCGCCTAGCGCAGCGCCAGATTCTACAACCGCTTTGGCTGTTTTGACTGTATTTCCATCAATGCCCGTAGTTTTTTCTACAACATTTTCTACAACTTCTTCACCTGCTTTACTGGCAAAATTTTCCCAATTCATAAATTAATTTATCCTTTTAATACTTGTTCCATTATCCTTAAGAAATTAAAGGTTCGTCTAGCCCAATAATGTTCTATTTTGCAGCCAATTATCCCTCGCTTTCACTCTAACTTTAATCTAATTTTGTACGAAAATGTACGAAAATGTACGAAAATGTTGGCATTTGTGAGCTACAATACACAAAACTCTCGCATCTCCCTGCCAGATGAATTTTAAAGAAATGTTAAATGTCGCCGATCGCATAGTCTTCGAGAAAACGGGTCAGCACCTTGACGATTTACAAGCAGCGGTACTGCTGGGAACTCTACAACGCGAGACATACAAAGAAATAGCAAAAGATTTTAACTGTTCTGAAAGTCGCATCAGGGAAATCGGAGCGGAATTATGGCAGATACTTTCAGAACAGTTAGGAGAAGATGTTAATAAAACAAATTTTCGATCGGCAATGGAGAGGTTGCAAATCTCGATTGTTTCGCATTTTGCACAAGACTGTGTGCAAATAAGTTGCGTTAATTATTGTGGAGAAGCTAGACACACGCCAAGTATCCCAAACTCACACCCACCAAATCAGGAAACAGCTAACCCAAAACAGACCAAAACTCTACATCAAGATTTAAGCGAAATGCCGGAGTTGGGTGATTTCTACGATCGCACTCCCGAACTCCAAACCCTCACAACCTGGATTCTACAACAACACTGCCGCCTCATCACCCTCACCGGCATCAGCGGTATCGGCAAAACCACCCTAGCAGTACAACTCGTACAACAAATTAAAGACGAGTTTGAGTACGCAGTTTGGTACACTCTAGAGGAATTCCCCACCCTAGAAAAATTTCAATCTAACCTAATACAGCTTTTTTCCCATTCCGAAAAAGAAGATTCACCCCCAACAAACCAAAAACCCTTACCGCTGATTAAGTATTTACAAAACCATCGCTGTTTAATCGTCTTAGATGACGTTCACAACCTTTTCTGTAGCGGCGAATTGGCAGGAAAATATAAACCAGAATCCGAAGGATATCGGGTCTTCTGGGTTTGAGGTGATAATAAAAACTAATTAGAAAAGCCAGCTAATAGTCGAGCTCGAAAATTGTCGAA
>NZ_JAUBRK010000173.1:0-1482 GCF_036701825.1 Microcoleus sp. MOSTC5
CCAATGGCACTGAAAAAGTGAGCAAAAAAAAATCTGTAAGGCAATATCTGCATGGATAATTGCCTTACAAACCCAAATATCTATCTCTAGTATGCCCAATCGTGCGTCTATTCTCAAGCAACAATTTTTACAGAGTGTCGCCTTACCCTGGAAAGAATTGCTACCAGACTCTAAAGTCCAAGAGCTTCTTGCCCTGGAGAATATCAGATATTACAGCAGCGTCTATACACCGATAGTGACCTTATGGGCGATGGTATGCCAGATACTAGATCCAGACAAAAGTTTGAGTCAAGCGGTGAAGCGGATGAGTACCTGGTTGAGTGTAGCCGGAGCCCAGCCTCCTTCTTCAGACACGGGGGCATACAGTAAAGCTCGTCAACGACTACCTGAAAGATTTGTCCAACAGTTAGTACCCATAGTGGCAGAGGCATTAGAAAAGCAAGTTCCAATAGAACAACAATGGTGTGGGCGCTCGGTACGGGTTCTAGACGGAACAACTGTGCTCATGAGTGATACTGCTACTAATCAAGCCGAGTATCCGCAACACAGCAATCAAAAAACAGGGTGTGGATTTCCGATTGCAAAAATGGTAGTACTCTTTTCATTGCTCACAGGTGCAGTGGTATCGGCTGGTATTGCTTCATTGGCGACGAGCGAGATTGTGATGAGCCGCCTGCTGTATGCGAATTTAGTTCCCTCCGATGTGATATTAGCCGATCGAGCTTATGGCAATTATGTCGATTTAGTTTTGGTAAAACAGCAGGGAGCAGACGCTGTTTTTCGGAAAAATCATCTCCGTAAGACCGACTTTCGACGGGGTAAGAAGTTGGGAATTGGTGACCATCAAGTAGTCTGGAATAAGCCCCCACATTGTCCCAAACACATGAGTCATGAGGATTTTGAGGAATTACCATCTAATTTTATCGTTCGGGAAGTCTGCTTGCGAATTAAACGCCGTGGCTTTCGACAAGAGCGTATTATTGTAGTCACAACGTTACTGGACGCCAAACGCTACACTGTTGACAAATTAACTCTGTTATATGGACTTCGCTGGGGAGCTGCTGAAGTCAGTCTCCGCCATCTTAAAACAACTTTGAAAATGGAGATGTTAACAGCTAAAACTCCGGCAATGGTCAGAAAAGATATCTGGGCACACTTATTGGCTTACACTTTATTACGTACCATTATGTGGCAGGCCGTATCTTCGTCAGAACATACAGCTTTTCAACTCTCCTTCCAATCAACTCGGCAGCAGTTTAATCAGTTATTGACGCTGTTGGCAGCTACAGGAAAACACCAACAGCGACAATGGCATCAATTTCTGTTGGAGCAGGTCGCAACTAATTTACTCATGATGCGACCCCATCGTTCCGAACCAAGGGTGTTGAAACACAGACCGAAGCCGTATCCTCGAATGCAGGAACCTCGCTCTATCTTAAAAAGTAAACAGGCTAGGTGATTGAGACTTTTTCAGTGCCATTG
>NZ_JAUBRK010000174.1:0-1478 GCF_036701825.1 Microcoleus sp. MOSTC5
GGTGTGAATCCTCCAGGGAAGTCGGCTTCCCGTACTAAACGACCAGTTCAGGTCGCGCTGACCTATTTTACCTGTTTTTCACGGCGACCTGACGGACGCTTGCACGGGCGCATAACCCAGCCCTCGTAAATCTTTTGGCTTTTATTCAGCAAGCCCTAATTAGTTGGCATTCTCCTGAGAATTTAGCATAATAAGTCCGACTGAGCCAGACAACTTGCTATTGAGATAATTTATGCCAATTACCGTTTACCGAAACGCAGCTATTGCCAACTTTTCTGCATCTTTACTATTTTCTTTTCGCTCCATAACGCGCTGCAAAATGGTCTCTACTTTCGCAGCAAATACAGCATTTCCTCTCTGCCTCGGTCGTGGGAGATCAATAGAACAGTTCATTGCAATTTGACCATTTTCTATTAAAATAACTCTGTCAGCTAGCACCACGGCTTCTTCTACGTCGTGAGTGATCAGTAGCGCGGTAAATCCTTTTTCTTGCCACAAATTTTCTAACAATTGCTGCATCTCAATACGGGTCAAAGCATCTAACGCGCCGAGGGGTTCATCAAGCAGCAGCAAGTGGGGTTCGCAGGCGAGGGCTCTTGCTAAAGAAACTCTTTGCTTTTGACCGCCGGAGAGTACAGCCGGCCAATCGCTGGCGCGATCGCCAAGCCCTACAGCGTGAAGAACTTGCATCGCTTTATAGCGAGTGCTTTCTTTGGCATTTAGTAGCCCTAATTGCACGTTAGCCAGCACTTTTTGCCAAGGTAGTAGCCGTGCATCCTGAAACATCATTCTCACTTTGGAGTTAAGTTGTTTAGACGGCTTTCCGTCTAGAAAAACCGTGCCTTGACTGGGAATTTCTAGTCCGGCGATTAAGCGCAGCAACGTACTTTTGCCACATCCACTGCGACCCACAATTGCTACAAATTCTCCGGGATTTATTTCGAGGTTAATATCCCGCAAAATTTCAATATTTCCAAATGACTTCTGGAGTTTTACTAATTCTAAGCGCATTCCTGAGAGTCCTGATTCCATTATAAAAAACCTCCATATATCTCACAATTTATTGCACAGGCTCATAACAATTAACAGTTAAAAGTTAAGCGTTAACTTTATTTCGCTTTCAAACGTTGCTGTTAAGCAAGTGTTAATTAGCCTGCTGCTCACAGATTCGGGTGAAGAGCAGATTAGCATCTCTAACTTTAATCTACTGTGAATCAGTCGAATTACCGTATTTTGCGATTTAACAAGAGTATTGCATAGGTTTCTACAAAAAGCAAGAGAATTTTTCCCCAATATTCGGGAACTTTGATAAATAATTGTTAAGAACAAGCAAACCCTGTTCCTGTAAAGGTTCTGCTTGTTCTAGCGACCCTCAGGGGTAAGTCTCCTTCCCTTACTTCTGCAGGGTAAGCTCATCTAATTTGGTATAAATTGTACTTGACAAAAATGGCAAGATATCAAAGAGCATCCTGTCAGTA
>NZ_JAUBRK010000175.1:0-1473 GCF_036701825.1 Microcoleus sp. MOSTC5
GCAGCCCTGCCTCTGAATTCTACATCTTCTGTCATTTGTCAAGTACAATTTATACCAAATTAGATGCGATTACCCTGCCACATATTGAACGTGCATGGGTTCGTGTTAATCCCAATAAAACGCCCATCTCATCCAAAAAAACGAGGTTGTCAGGGTCAATATTTTTCACTTTTTCCCAATATTCACACCTGAGAATTTGCACTCTTTCAGTGGCAGACTGACTACTGCGTATGGTCTTTTTTTTCGCGTCAAATTTTGTTTTTGTAGTTCACGACACATCATGCTCGGGCTGACAGCTTCGTTGTAGTTCCAAAGCCAATATTCACTTGGGTTCTGACAGCGTGCTATCCGGATATTTTTCAACCATCTGGGTCAATTCAGTCCGGCGCGAGTTTAACACACTTTTGAGGCTTCTACCCTGTTTTCTGGGTTGAACGCGACCAGTCGTTTGTTTTTGTGTTAAAATTTTTTGAACAAACCCTTTACTTACATCAAATCTGGCGGCTACTTTCCTAATTGAGGTATCACCTTGTTCATAGATTTTAACTATTTGATCGCGCAACTCGATCGAATAGGGTTTCATTTTTTTTCGCTTATGTACTAAATACAGTGTACCATATATACATGGAATCTGCTATAACAAGCCATTGGGTCAAAGAACGCTCGGCAAACTTGACCGTAATTTGTAAATCTTGGCGAGTCCGCAACGGCAAATATTTTTAGAAAACAGCTTTCAATCTCGATTGGGACGAGGGTGTAATTCGCTGCCCCAATGGCATTAGCATACCATTTACCGCAGGAAAAACGGTACGATTTCCCCAAAAGCAAGGTCAGATTTGTCCGCTGCGGACTCAATGTACAGCTAGTACCAAATATCGGAGTGTTTCCATTCATCCAGACGAGCCATTATTGCAGGAGTTGCGCGAGCGGCAAACCACAGCAATCCGCCGTCAAAAATTAAGAGAGCGAGTGAGCGTTGAACACAGTTTGGCTCATATTGGTCAATGGCAAGGAAAGCAAGCAAGGTACTTAGGACTGCGTAAAAATCTGTTCGCTCTGCGTCGGATGGCGGTGGTTCACAATCTTCATGTTTTGGCAAGAATGTTTGCTCAAAATCAACAGATATCTGCCTAGCTAAAAAGATACCTTAGTTGCAGATTATGTTTTTCCGATCACTGGCAGGCCGGATTTATTGAGAACCCAAAATCGGCTGAGATTTCGTATGGCAATCATTGAAGAGCCACTGCGTAGCAACTTGAGTTTTTAGTGGCGTATTGTGAGTCGTTTGGGTACATCCTATTTGAGGTTTTTTTTCAACCTCTTTTACTGGACTGGCGCTCTAGGAAGACCGCCAGCAAACGTCAGTAAATCAAAAAAGAAGCAAGCCTTAGAAGATCAGGGTAAGAGCATCTCAATCATGCTTGACAAAAGCATTTGAGAATCTGCATCATATAGTCATTGTTCATCGCAGCC
>NZ_JAUBRK010000176.1:0-1471 GCF_036701825.1 Microcoleus sp. MOSTC5
CCTAGTGCGTAAGCTTCAGAAACTTTTATTAAGCTCCAGAGCAGCGAAATTGCTTGCTGTTCGGCAAGTGACACAGTTAAATACTGGACGGAAAACCGCAGGGGTGGACGGAAAGAAAGCCCTCGAACCCTCACAAAGACTGGCACTATTTGAAGTGTTAGTTAAGAACTGGAAGCAATGGAAACATCAGCCCCTAAAGCGAGTGTACATCCCCAAAGTAGACGGAACTAAAAGAGGACTAGGAATCCCGACCATTAGCGACAGAGCATATCAATGTCTCATCAAATATGCCTTGGAACCAGTAGCAGAAGCTACGTTCAACGCTCATTCTTATGGGTTTAGACCTAGCCGAAGCTGCCATGATATTCAGAGACAATTATTCAATAATCTAAACTCTAGCAGTAATGGGTTAGAAAAAAGAATTTTGGAATTGGATATTGAAAAATGTTTCGACAAGATTGACCACAAATTCTTAATGCAATCAGTCCAACTACCAAAGGCAGCAAAACAAGGGGTATTTAGGGCAATAAAAGCTGGAGTCCGAGGAGAATTTCCTTTATCAGAATCCGGTACGCCCCAAGGGGGAGTTTTCAGCCCATTACTAGCAAATATAGTCCTTCACGGATTAGAAAATGTTGGTCATGAGGTCAGATTAAAAATCAGAAATGGTGGCAGATACATAGACACTATTACGGGATTTCGTTATGCGGATGACGTTGTGTTTATTCTGAAACCAGAAGACGACCCTGAACCCCTCCGAGGACACATTGATAAATTCTTGGAAACAAGAGGATTAAAAGTTAAAGAAGCCAAAACCAAAGTCGTACATAGTACAGATGGTTTCGACTTCCTTGGGTGGAACTTCTCAGTTAAACCCAATGGTAAATTCATTTCAACACCCAGTCAAAAAGCTACAATTAGCATTAAGGCAAAAGTTAAAGAAGTGATAAAAGATAGTCGTTTCACTCTCGAACATCGAATCAACAAGTGTGGTTTGGTGGTAAGAGGGTGGAGAAATTACCATAGATTCTGCGATCTGAGTCAACACAACCTGTGGCCACTGCACTATTGGTTATGGAAATTCATTCGGAAACAAGGAAGATACAACCGTTATCAAACCAATAAGGTTATAAAAAGAGCAATTCCTGCGGTTAGTTGGTCAGCCTGCAAGTTTGTCATTGTCAAGGGAGATAAATCACCCTATGATGGCGATTTTGTTTATTGGTCAAAACGAGAGAATGCTAACTACTATGGAATAACGGCACGACTTCTCAAGAAACAGAATCACAAATGTACAGAATGTAATCTATCGTTCATGTCAGGTGATATTGCAGAACTACACCATATCGACGGCAACCATAACAATTGGAAACCTATAAATTTGGAAGTTCTACATCGTGAATGTCACCAGCATCAGACCGTTCATGGTCAGGTGAGAGTCCGAACAGCGGGTTAAACCCGACTTACTAGG
>NZ_JAUBRK010000102.1:0-14199 GCF_036701825.1 Microcoleus sp. MOSTC5
ATTGTAATTAACTCATAATTTTGCCTGGAATATCATTCTACTATGTATTTGTGTAATTAATTCTGTCTAACTACTTAAATCTTGCTAAAACTGAGGTAGATTATCCCCACAGTGCTTACCCTTCACGCTGCGCTCAATGCCATTGCTCCTATTGCTCCGGGCTGGTTACGCTCGTGGGTTCCCCCTGAGTGGTTTGAGCGATATAGGGGTTCCGTCTGTCGCTAATAGCAATGCCTTAGCAGAGCCTGTTCCTAAATCTATGCCAAGCACCATTAGGCTAATCCTCAATTCGTGACATTTTCCCAGACTATACTCAAAAGACATCTCCAATAATCAACTTGAAATCCTTGTACCGAGGTAGCTGAAGCTTAATTTTGGGAGATGTTTAATGCTCTGCTTATCCCAATTGGATCGAGCAATTGCTCAATTGTCTGCACTAACATTTCCGGCTCAACCGGCTTGGAAAGATGCCTTTGAAAGCCAGCATCTAGCGCTTGCTGCTGATTGATATCTCCGGCACAGGCAGTAAGTGCGATCGCGGGAATCTTTCCTCCCTGCTCTGTGGATAGTTGTCTGATTTGACCAATCAACTTATAGCCATCAATTTGTGGCATTCCAATATCAGCAATCAAAACATCTGGCTTAGATTCATTAAGTAGTTGTAGCGCATCTGTTGCTGAAGATACAGAGATCACGGTGGCTCCCGCTTGCTCCAAGATACATTGAACTAACTCTAAATTGTCTAGTTCGTCATCGACTGCCAAAATACATAATCTAGCCAAGGGAGAAGTGTGAGCATTGAGTGATAGATTGTCCTTGCGATCGCTGTTTGCCTCTTTGCTTCTGGCTAATAAGGGAAATGTGACAGTAAATGTTGCTCCCTGTCCTTCTACAAAACTTTCGGCTTTGACAGTTCCACCATGTAGCTCAACGACGTGACGCACGATCGCTAATCCCAGCCCTAACCCACCAAATGTTCTCGTAATACTGCTATCGGCTTGTCGAAATGTGTCAAAGACATAGGGAATAAATTCTGGCTGAATCCCTTTCCCTGTATCCCTGACTTGAATTTGAGCAGATGAATCAATCGTTTTTAGCTCAACTTCAACTCTACCTCCAGTTGGGGTGAACTTAATTGCATTGGCGAGCAAATTCCAGACAACCTGTTGCAATCGGGTAGCATCTCCTAACACATCGCCCACATTGAGTTCTAGCTGGGTGTTAATTTGAATGTTCTTCGCTGCGGCGGCTAAACTAACTGTTTCGATCGCGGCTTTAAGAGTTGTTTTCAAATTAATTGGAGTAGAATTAAAACTCAGCTTGCCTTGCAGAATGCGAGAAATATCGAGCAAATCCTCAATCAGTTGAACTTGCAACTGGGCGTTGCGTTCAATCGTTTCGAGAGCTACCGCCGTTTTGCCAGAATCCAGGGTTCCCCTTCGCAGCAGTCGAGTCCAACCCACAATCGGATTCAACGGAGTTCGCAATTCGTGTGACAAGACAGCTAAGAACTCATCTTTAATTCGGTTAGCTGCTTCTGCTTGTGCCCGTGCTTGCGATTCTGACTCGTAGAGCCGTGCTCGGTCGATCGACTGCGCCGACTGCTGTGCCAGTGCCAAAACGAAACCGCGATCGCTCTCACAAAGCTGGGGAACGGTCGAAAAACCGAGCGATAGCCCACCAACGGCTTGTCCTTCAATCAACAATGGCACTGAAATCCAGGCTTCTGAACCAACCTTGGCATAAGCTTCAGCTAAATCAGGATAACGGGCAATTCGGTTTTCGATGGTTTCTACCCAAACAGGTTGCCCAGTTCGCACGGCTTCTGCCAGAGGATAGGGCGCATGAATCGAAAAACTGCGCAGAAATTCTCCTACGTGCTCATACCCGATCGCTTGAATAATCTCCAGTTCGCTTGCCTTCTGGTTTAATACGGCAACCAAACCACAACTTGCTCCCAGTGCGGACATTCCCTGTTCAATAATCACCTGAGCCACTTGAGCCGAGGTTAGCGATTCAGACAAAGCTGTCATCACCGCCAGCAGTCGAGCCGTCCGGTTAGCAGCGAGTTCGGCGGCTAATTTCGCTTGTTGTGTTTCATTATAGAGACGAGCGTTATCAATGGCGATCGCTGCTCGCTGAGCCAAATCTTCAGCCAGAGCAATGTCTTCCAGGCAATAGCGGCGATCGGATTCAGTAAACACCAACGTAATGCTGCCCAACACGCGCCCGCGTGCCTGTAGCGGTGCAATGATGCAGGACTTTAACCCAACTCCACGTATGATTTCCAGGTATTCAGCATTCGGCACTGCCGCAACTAACTGTTCATCTGTAATCTCAATTGCAATTTCAACCTGTCCTGTTTGCATAACTTGAGAAATGCCATACGCCTCATCGAGATGTCTGGGAAAGCGTTGAGCCAACTCCCAGCCAAACTTCACTTTTTCGGGATCTGAATGAGCCACCGCAACCCGATCGATCGTGCGATCGTCATTCAGCAGATCGACACTACACCAATCTGCAAAATAAGGAACTGCCAGCTTTGCAACGCTTTGGAGAGTTTGTTCATACTCTAGTGAAGAGGAAAGGACAGCACTCACTTCCGCTAAAAATGCTGATTGTTGTTGAGAATTTTCTGCTACAGCACGGGCTGCCTGTTCTTGAACAAGTTGTACTCGTTCGTCTTCGGTTTGTTTGCGTTCAGTAATGTCGCTGAAAGCAGCAATGATATTGATAATTTGTCCCTCTGGGTCAAACAAAGGGGAAGCATTGATCGAGAGAATCGTGCGAGTTCCATCGGCATGAGTAATGCCATGTTCAATATTATAAACAGGCTCACCAGTTTGCATCACCCTCGCAAACGGCAGTTCATCTTCTGGGAAAGGATGACCCTCCACGGTTGTAATGAACCAGGATGGATCGTTATAGCCTCGCTCCACAATGTCGCTGAGAGTCAATCTTAAAATCCTCTCTGCTGCCCTATTGGCCGCCATAATCTGTCCGGTAGAATCTAGAATGGTGATCCCATCAGGAATAGTTTGGAAGATGCTGGATAATTGCGCTTCACCCTCACGCAGAGCAGTTTCTGCCTGCTTGCGCTGTGTAATGTCGTGCATCACGACAACTGCACCCTGTTTTTCGCCGTTTGCGGCAATAATTGCCTGTCCAGTTGCTAACAGCATTCGCGCAGTTCCTTGCTGCGGAACAATCATCATTTCCACATCACGAACGTTCTGTCCTTGCAATGCCTGAAACAGGGGAATATCCTCTGTATTCATGCGTGTTTTGCCGTCTGACAAATACAAGTCATAATATTGGGCCCATTGAGCCGCTGGAACTGGCTGCTGAGGTAATCCATGAAAATCTTTAGCTGCTTGGTTAAATACCGTCAATATGCCATCGGCATCGCAAGCCACAATGCCAGCTTGAACGTTGTTTAGGATTGCTTTCAAAAAGTCCTGTTTTTTCTGAAGAGTGGCTTCCACCTGCTGGCACTTAGCGATTTCGGCTTTCAATTGTCGATCGACTTCAGATGTTTCAGTAGTATCTTGGAAGTAAAGAAGTAAGCCATCTTCACTCTTGATGAGGCGAATTCTCAACCACTTGTTGAGTGAGGGGTAGTGTTCTTCAAACTCGATTGCAGTTGGCGTTGCGATCGCTCGATGACAATATTTATATAGTTCAGAGGTAAGATCGACCGAAAATACTGTCCATATATTTTTGCCTATCAGGTGTTGCCGGTTCCTGTTTAAAAGCTGCTCTGCTTTATGGTTGACATAGGTGCAGTGCCACTCTGAATTAATAGAAATGAAGGCCTCAGCCATGCGATCGACTATCACCACAAATCGTGCTTCGAGTGCTTGGCAGTCCGTACATAGCTCTTGAGGAAAATTTACAGTAAGCTCTTCTCGATGATTCAAGGAGTTTGTACGTTCTACATTCATTGCGGTTCGTCCTGCCTATTTACCTATTCTGCCAGTTATTGTTAGGGAATCAAGATATAGTATGCCGAAAACCTCAGCCATTCAGTGTTTAAGCCAAGGGGCGATCGCAAATCATGGGACAGCACCGCTAAAAATTCGTCTTTAATCCGGTTAGCGGCTTCTGCTTCGGCTCATGCAAGGCGATCGCGTTCTCAAAGTTATTCTTTTTCTTGTTATGCTTGCTTGCGCTTTGTTCGCGGATGGGGACGGTGCCTGCGAGAATCGGGCTAGCGTTTCTTTAACACCGAACTCATGCAAACTATGCAACTGCTCAGCAACAGCCTCGACGAAACGTGGCAACTCTACTAAATCTCTGACCTAGACATATTGTGTCATTCCTAATTGAGAATGCCAAATCTAGCAGTTTGGTTATATAAACAAGTTTTAGAAACAACAAAACCCGCTTTGTGGGCGGGTTTTAGGTATGGACACAACTGGACTCGAACCAGTGACCCCTACGATGTCAACGTAGTGCTCTAACCAACTGAGCTATGCGTCCTCACGAATTCCTAATTTAGCACAACCTTCGATCGCCTGTCAAGCATAAATATGAGATTTGTTAGGCGGGCACTTTTGACATCGCCCCTAATGCCCAATCCCCCGCCAAATCTTCACAGTTCGATCGCCCGCACCGCTAGCCAAACTCCCTCCATCAGCACTAAACGCCACCGACAAAACCTCCCCCCCGTGGCCCGTCAGAATTTCCAGTAAACCCCCCGTACCCGCATCCCACAAATAAATCGTGCCATCCCGACTCCCCGTCGCCAAAACCCGACCATCGGGACTGAACGCCACACACAAAACATCCCCAGAATTGTCCCTCATACTCCGCAACAGCGTCCCTCGCCCCTGTGCATCCACCCGCCACAGCTTCGCCGTACCATCCCGACTCCCCGTTGCCAAAATTAATCCTTCTCCTACTCCCCCCCTTACCAAGGGGGGGCTGGGGGGGGTCGGGCCGGCAGGGGACACAGAGGAAGTCAATCCTTCTCCTACTCCCCCCCTTAGTAAGGGGGGGTTGGGGGGGGTCGCAAAAACGATCGCCCGCACCCAATCTCCGTGCTCCGCCAGAGTACAAATCGATCGACCATTTTGCCAATCCCACAACTGCACAGTCTTGTCCCGACTGCCACTAGCCAAAAACTCCCCGCCAGCACTAAAAGCCACCGCCTCCACCCCGCCAGCGTGACCAATCAAAGCCGACATCTGCCTTCCCTTATTCAAATTCCACAACTGCACAGTTTTGTCCCGACTGCCGCTAGCCAAAACCTGACCGTCCCGACTGAAGGCCACAGCATAAACCCTATCCTCGTGACCTCGCAAAGCGTACCACCACTTACCCTTATTCAAATCCCAAATTTGAATTGTTTTATCACGGCTACCACTAGCCAAAGTCGCCCCATCAGGACTAAACGCCACACAAGTCACCCAGTCAGAATGACCCGTAAGAGTGTACCACCGCTTACCCGCATCCAACTTCCACATCTCGATCGTCTTGTCCTCACTGCCGCTAGCTAAAGTCGCGCCATCTGGACTGAAAGCTACCGACGTGACAGCATTAGAATGCCCTACCAGAGTATGAACACACCTCCAAGTAGGCGCGCGTGCGGGCACAACCCGCTGCATCGGCGGCACAGGTAAAATTGTGCCTGCAAGCGTTGGCGGCACTGCATTCTGCACCACAGGCATCCTCTGCGGCATGGAAATAGCAGGGGCCGCCGGAGTCGGAACCTGCACCGCCGACTGCTGCGGCTGCAAATCTTTCAATACCTCAGCTACTGATTTGTAGCGGCGACTGAGACTTGGTTCGATCATTTTGTCGAGGATGCGACTTAATTTCGGATCGATTGGAACTTTCAAAAAGTCTCGCCAAACCCAAACATCTTGATTGATATCGAACAAATCAAAAGGAGATATTTGAGTCAGCAAATAAATGCAAGTTACTCCCAAACTGTACAAATCGCTGGCATAAACCGCTTGACCTCTAATTTGTTCCGGCGCGACGAATTCGGGAGAACCGATGACTGTACCGGTTTCTCTCACACCCTCCACAACTTTTGCAGCGCCAAAATCAACTAAAACTAATTCCCCGGTTAATGTGGGGTAAGTATAAATTATGGGAGTTTGAGAAATGCGGCGCCGGATAATATTGGGAGGTTTAATATCTCGGTGAATTACACTGCGATCGTGCACGAACTGCAATACTGGCAATAAATCCTTCAGCAGACTGAGAATCTGGCTTTCGCTGAAAGGCCCAGCCCGCGCCAACTCTTGCTGTAAATTCTGACCTTCTATAAATTCCTGTACCAAATACTGATAGCGTTCCTGCTGAAAGTGCGCCAGCAGTTCGGGAATTTGCGGGTGTTTCCCCAACTCGTCCAGCCGCACCGCTTCTCGGTTGAATAATTCTGCTGCTTTTTCGCTGCTGCTGGTACCTTGGGATAGGGGGAAAAACTGTTTAATTGCACAGCGCGGTTTTGAGGGTTTGTCTTCGTCTACTGCTAAAAAAGTGCGGCCGAAACCGCCGCGCCCGAGGGGTTTGATGGCGCGGTAACGCTCTCTCAGCAAGAGTTTTGAGCCGCAATTCAGGCAGAATTGGGTACGATCGGCATTTTGCGGGTTTTGACAGGTGGGGTTTAGGCAGTAACTCATAACTGAAGCGAGAAGGAATCAGCAGCATATGTCTATGATACTGAGGCAAAAGGGCGATCGACTCTCGCGTTACAATTATAGTCCTGGACGCACGGGCAACAATACACCGGGTTTTTCACCAAAATATTTGCTTAGAACTTTCAATCTCGGTTCAAAAACCAGGTTTCTTTGTTCGGGTGCATAAGTCCTAAGTTGAAATAAAAAAACTAAAGTCATGACTGCAAACTGGTTAGTAGTCATGACTTCCGTCCTGATAATTTAAGATGTTGCCTTAACTTTCAGAGCATACTCTTTAAACCTTTCCAAGTCAGCCATAAGAGTCGATTCAACTACTCGCGCTAGAAATGAATTGTCCATCAATTTTGCCAGCCAGCCGGGAACTCCATAAGCTACTGTCAGTTTGACAATGCTGCTGTTTTTGCGATCGTAAAATCTTACCGCACCCCGATTTGGCAAACCGTCTACCGATTCCCACTGAATTATCTGATTCGGCACTAATTTGAGAATCCGAGAAAGCCAGCTAAATTCTAACCCGCCAGTTGCGAGTTTCCAGCGCGATAATTCCGGGTTGTCTTCGAGAACGCGAACTGATTCGATCCACTTCATCCAGCGCGGCATTTGCTCTAAATCAGACCAGAGTTGCCACGCTAATTCGATGGGAATTGCCACTTCTACTTGGACGCTGTGTTCTAACCAATCAGTCATGCGATTTTAGATTTTAGATTTTAGATTTTAGATTGAAGAATTGTTGCTTTTTGTTCCCAGGCTATGCCTGGGAACCAGAGAAAACGAGAGACGACTAATGACTAATGACTGTAAGCTTCGAGAATTGCCTTAGCCGCTTGATGGCCTGAAAGTGTCGCTCCTTCCATGCTATCAATGTAGTCTTGCTGAGTGTAACTTCCTGCTAGAAAGAAATTGGCGATCGGAGTTTTTTGAGCAGGGCGGAAAACATCCATTCCCGGTGCTTCGCGATACAAAGATTGAGCGAGCTTAACTACACTGTACCAAGTCATGTTTAATTCCCGCGCTGAGGGGAATAAATCCTGAACTTGCTTGAGTACGTGTTGGGCGATCGCCTCATTGCTTTGTTTAATAAACGGATCTCCCGGTGTCAGCACCAACTGCAACAGCGAACCTTGTCCTTCTTGATAATAATCCTTGGGACTTGTCAGCGCCAAATCGGCAAAACAAGAAAAATCTGCATCTGCTGAATATAGCAAATTATCGATTCCTACAGCGTGGCTCAACTGTTTGCGCTTGGCTTCGTCTTCGAGTTCCGTTACCCAACCGTCGAACCGCAATTGTACTGTAGCAACTGGCACCGCATCTAATTTATAAATGTTGTCAAATTCTGACCATTTGCGCCAAGCTGGGGGCAATATTTTCTGAATTCCCGGCACGTCGCAGGCGAAAACGTAAGCGTCTGCGGTAATATTTTCTTCTGTTTCGCCGTTAGCTACTAGCAAGCCTGTCACGCGGGTTTCTTCGCCTTCTTCAAACTGAATTTCTCGAACTCGGCGCCGCGTGTGGATTTTCGTTCCTTTGCTTTCCAAATATTCCACAATTGGTTTGTGCAAATATTCGTTGGGAGAACCGGCCAGCATCCGCATGACAGAGGCTTCTGTTTTTGATGCAAAGAATTGAAATATTGTCAACATACACCGGGCAGAAATATTTTCAGTGTCGATAAAACCCAGTGCGTAGGCGATCGGATTCCACATTCTTTTGAGCGAGTTTTGGTTGCCACCTTGGCTGCGGAACCAGTCAGCAAAGCTAACTTTATCCAAATCGCGGATAGTTTTCATCGCTCCGTCAAAGTCTATCAAACCCCGGACGATCGGGCTAGTTCCCAGGGCGATCGCATTTTGAATTTTGTCTTGTACGGATAGCTGAGATGTCGTAAAAAATGCCTTCAATCCGTGCAAAGGAGCACCCACGGGAAAGCGAAAATCCAAAGAACCAGTTTCGCCGCCTCGATTGATAAAAGTGTGGACGTGTTCTTTGAGGAGCAAATCGTCAAAAGCCCCCACTTTTTTCATCAGGGCAAATAAGTTATAATAGCAGCCGAAGAAGACGTGCAAACCCATTTCAACGTGATTGCCGTCGGGATCTACCCAACTGCCGACTTTGCCGCCGACAAAGGGGCGGGATTCAAAAATTTCTACTTCGTGGCCAGCATCTACTAAATCGACTGCTGTGGTCATTCCAGCCAGTCCCGCACCTGCGATCGCAACCCGCATTTTACCTATCCTTTACAGTATTTTTACAAATTGTAACAAAATTTAGAATTTCCGAAACATTCAAAGTTCATAAATGCCGATCGACACTTGTATAGCCATCTGAATTCTTGCTAGGACATCGGCACTAATGTGACCGTAAGGGCCTTGTTCTAGGAATGTCTGCCGCAAAGCAGAAACGTTTTCACATACAGCTAGAGAATCAGCTTGCAATCCTCCCTCACCCGCAGGAATCAAGACACGAGTAGGATTTTCTACTCCTGCAAGATTACTTGTGAAAGGAACAACAATTACAGAATCGGTCAGCTCATTGCGGATATCGGGAGAAACCACAACTACAGGTCTTTTTTTGGTATCTCCTAACTGACGCAAAGCTCTTGAAAGGTAAATCTCACCTTGGCGGGGATAAGTTTTCGCTGTTGAGTTAGAGTCCATCACCGATCCATGCTTCTTCTATCTGTTCCTCTACAAAATTAAACCATTCTTTTTCATCCTCAATATCTTCTTGACTGCGGTTTTGATAAAACTTCCGCAACTTATCTTCTATTTGCTTAGCGTACCATAGACGGAGAGCTTGTTCGATCGCCTCCGTCCAATTATCAGTAAGCTGGTCTATTTTATCAGCTAATTCACCATCAAGTGAGACTAACACTTCTCGCTTTTGAGTAGAATTTGACATATTTATTCTCCTGAATAATTCACACAGTAGCGCGCGCAATGCGCACCATACAAATTACTTTTACCTCTTCCTTCTCACAACAGTCAACAGTCAACAGTCAACAGTCAACTAACTTTAAAACATCGGCATCAACTGAAGCGGCCCAATTCCCAACTCTTTAGCAGAAACCCAGCGCACCTCAAGCAAAGCAACCATATCCTTAAACTGAGGCTGACCGCGAGAAGCACCCATCAACCCTTTAGCAATAATCAAACCGCACCAACCGTTCGTTAATTTACAGCGGCGATCCCACTTTTGGCGAGCTTCCTGATGCACCGGATCGTTTTCATTAAACTCCCCAAACAAATACAGATCCCCATTTTTGGTTTGCAAAATACCCAAGTCGTATTGCTCATCCTGAAAAGGATTTTCGCCCGGATTAAAACCAATTGCCTTCACCCCTCCAGCTTCTTTCAAATCCTGGATCATCGTTTTCGCCTTCGGATGAGAAGTTTGGATCATCACCACCGGCAAACCATCTCCGGCGGTATTAATATCACTTTCTGCACCTTGGTGAAACTGGACACTTGCGCGCAGGAACTCTACGGTTTCCCAAGGTACGGCGCCGAGACTCAAAAATGAATTTTGCGGCACCAAATCGTCCCGCAGCAGTGGCATTTCAAATTCATCATCATCGTCATCGTCATCGTCATCACCGAGCATCTGTAATAATTCGTCGGACACATCGGGCATTGTCGAAACTTTAACGGATACCTGTTGAATTTCTCCGTCAGACTGCGGAACCGGGATGCGGTAGCGACTGTTGAGATTGGGAAACGTCTCTGCTCCCAATTTCCGGCGGCCGTTGCGGAAAAAGCGGTGAAATGCTTCGAGAGCAACTAACATCGTGAGGGCTTCTTCTTCGTAAAGAATCGATCGCAATCCTTCTAAAGGATGCAGGTTGCCAAAATTTGGTTCAATTTCCGATGGAGGCAAATCGGCTAAATCAATTTCTTCTTCGTCGTCCTCATCAATATCTGTGGAACTTTCAAAGGTGAGAAACAAACAGTCTTGCCCTAAAAAAGCCTGTTCTAAATCTTCAAAGGATTCATCGTTGACGACTCGTTCTCGAAACCGCTTCAAGGATTCTAGAGAGCGGTACAGTAAAACTCCGTAATCCATTCTGCCTTGCCCCAATACGGACACGTAGAGGCTGGCGACATCCCACTGATTGATTTCAATAGATATAATTTGGTGTTCGCTCAAAGTCCGCCACGGAGCATCTTGCCAAATTTGAGCAGCTTTTTCCATTAAAACTTCAGCATACTGAGGGGGCAACTCAGGAGGTCTGTTGATCGCGACCTCTTCCATGCCGCGAAATATTTCGTCAATTAAGGGCAATTCCGGCACGTAGTCAATGGAAATGCTTAAATCTTGAAGTACGCCCCGCAGATAAAATTGAATTTCTCGGTTTTTGACTACTATTTTTTGGGGCCGACCTGCGGGGGCCGGACTTTGGGGATGTTCCATTGCCCGTAGCAGGGCCCGGACGATCGCCTCTGGGCCGGCATCTGGGCCTACCATGTCCATAGCCCTCACGACGCCTTCGGAGCCATCGACCCAGAGAATGCACTCGCCACCAGCTTCTAGAACGTCATCGTCATCTATCATCAGGTGTGAGTCAGCATTAGATAAGGGTCGGCGATCGCCCTCCCACACGCTGGGAATTTGAGGTAAGTTTTGTAGCCGACGAAGAGTAGTGCGATTCAGCGCTGCCATAGAGTAAGCCCGTTGGGTGAAGCATTGTTGCGGTGCCGGTAGCCGGTCAACCGCTGCTTATCAATCATAAACCCTATAGGGGGAGAGGACATCGAGCTTGGGAACGAGGCCCCACGGGAATTAAAAATTAGAAGCTAAAAATTCGGCCTTCAGCATCTCACCCAAGGCCTTCTGGCGAATGCCTGTACAATGGAGGCATAAGATTAAACTCTTAGCATTAGACAATCTCAGGAGTTCGGCAAATTATGACTCAAGCCACTTCACAAAAGCGTGGAATTCAAATGACGGACTCTGCTGTCCGTCAAGTTTTAGCTCTGAGAGAGAAGCAAGGTAAAGACCTCTGCTTGCGGGTAGGGGTGCGCCAGGGCGGCTGCTCTGGTATGTCTTACGTGATGGATTTCGCAGATCCCAGCACTGTGAAATCCGACGATGAAGTGTTCGACTACGACGGTTTTCAGGTAGTTTGCGATCGCAAGAGCATTCTTTATCTCTACGGTTTGGTTCTCGACTTCAGCGATGCTATGATCGGGGGCGGCTTTCAGTTTACTAACCCCAACGCAACTCAAACTTGCGGCTGTGGCAGTTCTTTTTCTACATAAATTGGAAAAGAGAGCATTGGGGATTGGTAATTGCTAATTGCTGAGAATGCCTCGGACTGCCTTGTTACGTCCCGCACCCCATGCTCTTTTCCATCTAAAATCTCAAATCCAAAATCTAAAATCGAATGACCCCTGAAGAATTGTTTAAAGACGGTTTCGATCGCTACCAAGCTGGCGAAGCCCCGGCTCATCTGATCCCCGTGTTTAAAGAAGTGTGCGAAAAAGCTCCAAAAAATGGCAATGCCTGGGCTAGCCTCGCGTGGCTCTACCTGTTGGAAAATAAAGCTGCACCGGCTCAAAAAGCAGCGAAAACAGCCGTTAAATTGAACCCTCATGACCCCCAAGCTCGCATCAACCTAGCAGTAGCAATCCTCGATCTCAAAGAAAAAGGAGTGCGCCCCCATGTAGAAGTGGCTCAGCAACTCCTGATGGCTTCCGAAGAGTTGCTCGACGAAGTTAAAAAAAATTTTGAAGAAGGATTAAAGAGAAAACCCGACTGGAAGAGTCTCGCCCGCGTTAAACAGTGGCTTCTGGAGCCGTAAGGGCGCAAACCAGTCGATTTGGGGGCGGGGAGCAACGAAACTGGCTTTGGAGTTTATTACGGGATCGTAATAAATCAATAAATAACTTTATGGAAAACTCAGAAAGTCAGTGCTAGTATTTGAAAACTTAGACGATTCACAAACCCGCTCAGCGGTTTTCAGATTTTACTACGATAATACTAGGAGTTGTAAAAACATGAGCAATGACAGCCACGTTAACATCAAACCAGCAACCCGCAACCACAAAGGTTTCTTTATTCAGCCCGCTTCTTACAAATTGATGAGCATCGATAAATCCGGCTGGGCGTTGATTTGTATGGACAAAGCAGTTTGTCACTATGTAGATCCTGATGATTTGCAATTGCCGAATAAATCGGGAATGTCTGAAGGTTAATTCTGAAGTTTTGAGAGACTTTAAGATGCTTTATTTGAGTAGCTGCCCTCCATTGAGGGCAGCATCTTTTTTTGGTTAGTTGACAGTTGACTGTCCCTTGTAACTGGAGTTTAGACTAAAAAAGTAGGATCGCACGTGGCTGCATTACGATCACCCCAGGAAACTCGAAGGGGTGAGAGAGTGGACAACAGAGAAAAAAATACCGGGTCAGCTCATGCCTGAGTTGACCAGGATGACGGAAGATGGGGGAAGTATCACCAACCCCGCTCGACCGCTATGAATGTTGTGACTCAATTGCAAGAGTTTCGTCAAGCCATCTACAAAAATCTCTGCAAAGCGCAAGATGCTACCTTTGAATTAATGGATGCACTCTTACTAACGAGAAAAGCTCAAAGTTTAGCCGATTTATCGTTATCTTGCGTCTTTCGCCGCCAGTGGCCGAGTGTCTACGAGGCACTACAAGATACCCGGCCGGAGCGAGAGCAATTAATGAAACTTTACATCGCACAAATTCAGCCGTCAGAACCGATTGTCTTAGCAGGTGACCATACGAGTTGGTCCAGACCCTCTGCCAAAACCCTTAAAGAACGCACTTACGAACATTCGCCTTCACAATTAGGAGGTCGTCCGGTAACTGTAGGATATGGCTACAGCACATTGGCATGGATACCCGAAGCACAGGGGAGCTGGGACGTGCCATTGAGGCACGAAAGAATTACCAGTTGGGACAGTCCGATTTCTCAAGCAGTCCAGCAATTATCGAGCGTGAGTGCTCACTTGCCACCCTTGAGCGCTATCGTTGTGGGACAGTGAATACGGTTGTGCACCCTTCATCAATCAAACCGCAGAGCTTCCTGTAGATAAACTGATGCGTCTGCGCTCAAATTTATGTTTGTGGGGTACACCTTCTGCCTACGGGGGTCGGGGTAGACCCAAAGTTCACGGCGATAAATTCAAACTCAACGACTCTACAACTTGGAGTTCCCCAGCACAAAAAATTGAGATAAATGACCCAGATTTGGGTCAATTGCGGGTGCGGGTTTGGCACAATTACCATTTTCGTTTATCCCCATCTCATCCGATGTCTGTTGTGCTGGTAGAACGGCTGACGGCCGACGGTTGCGCTACAACGAACAAGCCGATGTGGTTGGCATTTGTGGGATTAAAAATGCCACCACCTGCATCAATTTGGCGGCTTTATTTAAGAAGATTTGCGATAGACCATTGGTATCGTTTTGCCAAAAATCTTCTTCATTGGACTGTTCCTCGGTTAAGTAGGGCTTGCTGAAAATAAGCGAAAAGCTGACTGTACAAGGCTTATAGAAGTCTTACAAGGGCAAAGAGGACACGAA
>NZ_JAUBRK010000177.1:0-1457 GCF_036701825.1 Microcoleus sp. MOSTC5
CAGGGTAATCGCATCTAATTTGGTATAAATTGTACTTGACAAATGACAGAAGATGTAGAATTCAGAGGCAGGGCTGCGGTAGAGACGGGGGCGGCAACCCACAAACAGTTAAACTGGGAATGAACTCCCGGCAGGTATCCCTCACTCAGACAGATGGAAAAAGGCTTTGGTAAAGTTGTTCTCAACCCACAGGAGCAACGAGAGGTTAAGATTCTCTCCAAGAGTGTACTCAAGCATTTTCAGGCCATCCAGGACCCCCGTGTGGAGAGAACGCGACACCACAGTTTGGTAGCCATTCTCACGATAGCCATTTTAGCGGTGCTATCGGGGTCAGATGGATTTATCGCCATTGAGACTTACGGCAAAGCCAAGCAATCTTGGTTAGAGAAGTTTTTAGACATGCCCTATGGGATTCCATCCCATGATACTTTTGGGCGGGTACTAGGGTCGATTGAACCCCAGGTGCTACAGGAGAGTTTCTTAGCTTGGGTGAGTACGATATCACAGAAATTGAATATCGAAGTGATTCATATTGATGGCAAGACTGCCAAAGGCTCCTACGACCGACAGAGCCAGCTCAAAGCGTTGCATACTGTGAGTGCATGGAGTAGTGAACATGGGTTGGTGTTGGCGCAACAAAAAGTTGAGGGCAAGTCAAATGAAATTACCGCAGTACCCCTGCTACTGAAGTTGCTTAATCTCAAGGGGGCGGTAGTGACCCTCGATGCTATGGGCACCCAGACCGAAA
Organism: Microcoleus sp. MOSTC5; assembly: GCF_036701825.1. NCBI lineage: Bacteria > Bacillati > Cyanobacteriota > Cyanophyceae > Oscillatoriales > Microcoleaceae > Microcoleus > Microcoleus sp. MOSTC5. The sequence goes on from NZ_JAUBRK010000177.1 coordinate 749, forward strand.
TTGCTCGGCAGATTAAGCAATGCGAAGGGGATTATGTGTTGGCCCTCAAAGGCAACCAGGGAAAGCTCTACAAGCAAGTCCAGGGTTGGTTTTTGCAAGCAAGTGCCCCTGATTGGCTGGGAATTGAGCACAGCTATCATGAAACTTTGGAGACGGGGCATCACCGCCTAGAAACCCGTCAAGTTTGGGTGGTGTCCGTGAGTCAATTGCCACCATTACATCGCCAAAGCCAGTGGGTGGGGTTAAGCACCGTCGTAATGGTTGGTAGGCTGCGACAATTATGGAATAAAACGACGACGGAGATTCAATTCTATCTGAGCAGCCTCGAAGCTGATGCTCGACGACATAACCAGGTGATTCGCTCCCATTGGAGTATTGAAAATAGTCTGCATTGGGTATTAGATGTCACTTTTAATGAGGATGCCAGTCGCATTAGACAGGGGCATGCCGCACAAAATCTGGGCTTGCTACGTCATTTGAGTATTGGTTTACTCAAGCAGGAGCCGTCCAAGTTGAGTTTAAAAATGAAGCGCTACAAAGCAGGCATGGATAATGACTTTCTGCTGGGCATCCTCAGTAGTAGTGTTACTGACCTTTGAGTCGGCCCGTCACGAAGGCAATACTGAGCCTACCCCTAGGCAAGAGCAGGTGATGGAGGTAAATCAACTCGGCCCAACCCCAGCGAGCGTGCTTAGCGGGTTCTCACCAT
>NZ_JAUBRK010000178.1:0-1439 GCF_036701825.1 Microcoleus sp. MOSTC5
TTGTAATTGCTCAACTAGGGGAAAAAAGGGAGCCATGAATAGAAAGGGCTTGTTGAATAGCTTGATAAGCGGTTAAGCCTTGCCTTTTACCAGTATTCACAACTGAACGAACCGCCGCAAATAAATCTCGCCCCCATTCTGAACGAAAGCAATTGGTCACGCGGCGAAATATCACGCTCATCCGAATCGCTTGTTCGCTAGAATTATTTGTAGGTGGAATTGTCACATCTTCCAGAAATAAGAACAAATTATCCATCAGCTCGCCATAGCGTTTTCGTAACCGGACACCATCCGGCTGATGTGGTGCTAAACTCAAAATTCTGGTTAATCTTTCCCGTAAATTGCTGCGATATCGCTCCAGCTTAGTCTCGTCCATCCTGTCGCGTCGTCGATGGATGACAAAAGCCCTTAATAATAACCTCTTCATCGCTGGGGCAAAAATCCTGTCTCCAGCATCAATGGCATATTGGCAATCCCGCAGTTGATGGGCTAAACACACTTGCCATTGTGCTGCTGGGTGATTTTTTTGAGCGCTAAATAGATCTGATACCCACACTTGCGGACGATGTTCCCCAAGAACGGAGCTAATTACTCCAGCCCCTCGACTCGGACGGATGACATGCAGGCAAATATCTTGGTTCTGAAACACCCACTCCCATTGGTTTTGTCCGTTAACTCTGGCGCTGGTTTCATCCGAGCAAATTAATTTTGCCTGTCGCAATCGTTGTAGTATCTGATTTACTTGGTCATCTAAACTGGTTTTGACGGTACCCAAGAGGTTGGCTATCGCTCCTTCGGAGATCTTGATCCCGAAAACTTCTGACAAGATTCCCGACAGCCGTTCGTAGCCGATCGCATGAGTGTAGCGCAGATATGTGACTAAGCTTTGAATCTCCCGGCCAAATGGTGAACCTGGTTCCATTCCTGCGGGTACGGGGGCCAGATAGTCGGTTTGACAACAGGTGCAGCGACCACCATAACGCTCAATGCGGCTGACGATCGGACGAATTGGTGGTAGTTCTATTTTGTCATAGACGGATTGCAATTTTTGGGCTCTGGCAGTTACTGTTTCTCCACACTGGGGGCAACTTTTGATTTGAGCGATAATGATTTGGTCGGGTTCGGGATGTAGGTATCTTCCCCCTCCTGCTCTGCCTAAGCTTTTTTGTCTTTTGAGTCCTTTTATTTTCGATGGTCCGATGTTTGGCTTAAATCCTTTTGATGGTGGAGTGCTGGAATTCGAGCTGGTTTTAGCCGGGGATGAGTCTGGTTTTGATTCGTCAGTGGTTAATGCTGCGCGCAGTTTTTCGATTTCCTGCCATAGCTCTACTATCAAGGCGTCTTTGGCCTCGTCCGATAGTTGTTTTAGGTCAGGGAGTTTTTTCATTCCTTTATCTAATGTCTATCTCGTTCTCTTGTCAAGGGGGTTGAGCAATTAC
>NZ_JAUBRK010000179.1:0-1418 GCF_036701825.1 Microcoleus sp. MOSTC5
TCGGTATACTTGTGGAAGCTTTAAGCAAGTTGGCTTCGCTGTTGGAGCGCTCGCAATCATCAGTATTTTTAAGGGGAGCAGGTAAATGTTAGATGCCATCTTTGAACGGTTTGTCAAGCAGAGTCCTGTCAGCGTCATGGTACGCGGCTTAATGGAGCGAGTATTCAACGCAGAACAACTCGATTCTCTATTTGAAAATCATGCCCGGAGCCAGTATACGCGAGAGCTGTTATTCTCCAGCATTGTAGATTTAATGAGCCTGGTTGTCTGTGGCATCTATCCCTCTGTGAATGCTGCATATAGAGCCAAAGCCTCCCAACTCAATGTGAGTCGAACCGCAGTCTATGACAAACTTAATGGCATTGAACTAGATGTGAGTGCTGCACTGCTACGAGAAACTGCTGCCTCTATGACTGATGTGATGCAGTTTCTGGGAGGGAGTCCATCAAAGTTATTAGCTCCTTATCAACTCAGAATCATTGATGGTAACTGTTTAGCTGCAACAGATCATCGGCTTGAAGCTCTGAAACCTTATGCAGCTAAAGCTTTACCAGGCAAGTCTTTAGTGGTGCTTGACCCGGACTTGCGGATGGCGATTGATGTGTTTCTCTGTGAGGATGGTCATCCCCTGTGAACGTTCTTTATTTGAGTCAGTTTTGCCAACCGTTAAAGCTGGTGAACTGTGGATTGCCGATCGCAATATGTGCACACAAGGGTTTCTATTTGGTATACATTCGGCTGCTTCTGACTTTTTGATCCGAGAACATAAAACTTTGCCACAGCAGCAACTGAGTGAATTGCAATTCCAAGGTGATGTAGAAACTGGCTCTGTTAGTGAACAAACTGTTGCTCTGACTTATGGAAGTAACTGTTTGAAAGTACGACGGGTGGTATTACGGTTGAAAAAAGTTACTCGTGATGGCGAGCGGGAAATTGCCATACTGACAAGTTTACCTCAAACAGTTGCCAGTGCGACCGATGTCGCCGATTTGTATCGAGGTCGTTGGAGTGTTGAGACTTTATTTCAAACCGTGACTAAGAATTTTGAGGGCGAAATTAAAACCTTGGGTTATCCGAAAGCTGCCTTGTTTTCTTTTTGTCTGGCTCTAGTTTCTTATAATATTTTAGCTGTTGTCCGAAGAGCTCTCGGCAGTGTACATGGTGTGGGAAAAATTGAGTCTAGTCTTTCAGAATTCTACCTGGTTGATGAAATTCAAGGGACTTATCGGGGTATGACGATCGCAACTGAACCTGATAATTGGTCACACCTGAAGGCTTTGTCCCTGCCTCAATTAGCCGATTTTCTGTTGGACGCAAGCTGCACGAGTGAATTTGAAGTCTTTCCTCAAGCAGCCACGCTCCCCCAAAAAGAAAAAACCACCTTTGATAGTGAACTCACGTCACCGTCATCTTTCTAC
>NZ_JAUBRK010000103.1:0-13771 GCF_036701825.1 Microcoleus sp. MOSTC5
TGCACCTTACTTGCTCTCCATTTTTGGACACCATACCTAATTTACCACTATTTGAGCCTTAACTGAACCGTATTGGGCTATATGCTGGACTATTTTTTCAAGGTTTAAGTAAGCGCGCTAAGTTTCAGAAAATCCGTTAAAAATGGCAGGGCTTCCTCCGTAAAGCTTACAGGGCCGTTAAAAAACTGTCCGAAGTATTGTTAAAATGTTGATTGAGTCATCACTCTCAAACCATAGTCTTGCTCACTTCCTCGAGAAGGTTGTGCTACGAATTATTAGGAAGCGATCGCAGATGAAAGAACAAGGCAGATTAAACAGACGCAGTTTTTTAGCTGGAGTAGCAGTTTTAGGAACAGTTAGCTTAACCCAGACTTGGACATCCCCAGTCACGGCGGCACAATCGGCAGTGAGATTGCCCGATCGCAAAGAGATAATCATCCGAAATGCTTACATCATGACAATGGACTCAGCACTTGGAGATCTGACCGGGGATATCCATTTGCGGAATGGTGAAATCGTTGCGATCGGAACTCAGTTAGATGCTCCAACAGCCGAAACGATTGATGGACAAAATATGATCGTCTTGCCAGGTCTTATTGATACACACTGGCATCTGTGGACTGCCTTGCTGCGAAGTATGTCCGGTGATACCAGAGAACAGGGGTATTTTTCCATGACCGAGCGTTTGGGCAAGCGATACACGCCAGAAGATATGTATCGCGCAGCGCAATTGGCAACGGCTGAGGCACTCTATTCAGGAATCACAACGATACACGACTTTAACCACAACGCCCGCACGATTGATTACGCTAGGGCATCCGTCCGCGCCATCGCCAATGCAGGTATTCGTGCTCGTTTTTCTTACGGGTACTACAAAGATCAAGCATCAGAAGAAGCCACTGACTTTGACAGCATCATGAGGCTGCATCGTGAGATGAAAAATTCCCAGTATGGTTTGATATCTTTAGGATTTGCGCCGCGAGAGGTTTCTGCCTACAAAAACTATCACCGGGATTGGGAGATAGCCCGAAAAATAGGGCTTCCAATTACGGTTCATGCAAGTTCCTCGCTGGATGAAGCTGGAGAGATCGATCGACTCTACAAAGACGGCTTACTTGCAAAAGATGTACTCATTGTCCATGCGACTGTGGCAACGTCTATTGAAATGCGGCACTTATCAAAAAGTAACGCAGCCGTTAGCCTGACCCCTTTCACAGAAATGCGAACTGGTTTTGGCTTTCCTCCGATTCAAGAACTGCTTTCAGCAGGCGTGTTGATCAGCCTTGGAATCGATACAACAGCCTTGTCAGGAAATGCAGATATGTTTGCAATCATGAAAGTAATTCAAAATGTTGGTAATGCTCAAGCCAAGAGTGAGTTTGCTTTCTCTCCGCGACGAATCTTAGAATTTGCAACTATCAACGGAGCGCAAGCGTTGGGAATCGATCATCAAGTTGGCTCTCTTAAACCTGGTAAGCGTGCTGATTTGATTATGATATCCACGGAAAATCTGAATCTGGGAGTGTTCACCGATCCAGCCCATTTAATAGTTGAAGCGGCTCAACCCTCAAACGTGGATACTGTGATCGTAGATGGAAGGATTCTAAAGCGAAACGGTCAACTTTTGGCAATGAATGCGAAGGAAATTATTCGAGAAGCAAAAGATTCGTTAAGGTCTGTCAACTTTTTCTTAAGAACTTAACCTTGTCCTTTAACAAATAAACTTCAAACTACTGCCTCAACCCAGAACTTAGGCGGCATAACGATTTAGTTCAACCGCGCGCTCGCCTCTCAACGAAGCTAACAATCTTAAATTCGCGTCAGTTGCAACGACTAGATTTATCGAAGCACCCCATACAAAAAACCTTGAGCTTTTGCAGATTGTTTACCGTGCTGCCGATAAATCTTATAATTGTATCGCAGTTGCGGTACAATACCCAATATAATAGAAAAATACCGCCGCTCGATCGCTGATGTATTTCACCAAAAGTAGCAGTAATCCACACAGCAATTGCTGGTGATAGATGAGCATTCAACCAAATTGTCATGCGGCTAAAACCGGATGGTCGAGTTTGCGGACTGCATACAGAAGCGCAGCTTTAATATCGTCAACTTCCAAGTCTGGCAATTCTTCGATAATTTGCTCAAAACTCAAACCCGCAGCTAGCAACTCTAGGATATCGATGACTCGAATCCGCATTCCCCGGATGCAGGGACGACCGCCACATTGTCTTGAATTCACCGTGATTCTGTCAAACAGATAAGCAACGGATGCTGGCATTGGTTAAAATTATTTAAAACCTTTCTCTCTAGCTTACTTCATTTATCGCCCCAAACTCACACCGCGATATAATTCTGCGATCGCTATGCTGTAATAGAAATCAGTCCATTCAAACTTCGATACTTTATGACCGCAGCAATATCTATTGACATTGGTACGCTCATTACACGCACTCCCGGACTGCATGGCGGATGTCCCCACATCGTCGGTAAAGGCGTTACCGTTCGCCGAATTGTAACCTGGTACAAGCGAGGATTGAATGCTGAAGAGATTTGCGATCGCATCGGACATCTCACCCTCGCCGAAGTCTACGCCGCACTCACCTACTATCATGCCAACACCAAACAAATTGAAACTAATTTGATCCATCAAGCAGCAGAAGCCAAGCGTTTTGAAGCTTTGTACAGCAACTTTGGTAAAGAAGCGTGAGTGAGATAATAGGTGAATAAAAATCATGCTTTGTAAACATCTTTCCGATGTTTGCATTGTAATAGGAGAATGATTAGTTCTTCATCGCCGATTTCATAACGAACGCGATAATCACCGATCCGAATACGGTACTCATTGTCAGCACCTTTGAGCTTGACCACCCCATCTGGGCGCGGGTTTTCGGCAAGTTGCAAAATCTTGACAGCGATACGATCGTAGACATCATTGGGCAGGGCATCTAGCTGCTTTTGTACAGCTTTAGGGGTAAGGATAGTGTAAGTCATGTCGATTTATTTGCCCGTTGTGCCATATATCGATCGAAAGTTGTGTAATCTCCAGCTTTGTAGTCAGCACGGGCCGCTTCAATTTCGGCAATGTCTTCTGGAGAATCGTCCTCATTCGGGAATAATTCAGCTTCCAAAAATTCCCATATCTTGTATCTTTCAGCAATTCCCAGTGACGAAATAGCTTCCAGCAGTGATTGAAATGAGATGTCTACTTTCACAGTATTCTCAGCCATCAGAACTTTCCTCCACTTTAAATTTTATAATATATCCAGAGCCCCGACTTCTTCAAGAAGCCGGGGCTCTAAAAGCAGACTACATCACAACTGCACTCATCAAAGTTTGCACATTTTGTACAACAGCAGTAGTAAAATTATGAGTCACAGGCAAACTGTCAACGACTATTCCGGCGCACAAGAGCATCAGGTACAGAATAGAGTATTTAAAGAGCGATCGCGCAACAATCTTATCCTCTGGAGTCTGCAACAGCAACCAAGCTTTTTGGGCAAAAATAGCACCCAGGAAAATAGCTGTTCCCGCATACACCGCGCCCGCTAAATGCAGGGGATAAACTAGCAGCAAAGTTGCAGGAATCATCAATAGGGTGTAAATCCAAATTTGGCGGGCTGTCTCTTCGTCGCCCTCAATTACGGGTAACATCGGGACGCCTACTTCCTTGTATTCATCGCGAATCATCATTGCTAATGCCCAAAAATGCGGCGGTGTCCACAGGAATATAATCCCAAACAGCAGCCACGCACCCCAACTCAAATCTCCCGTAACCGCCGCCCACCCAACTAGCGGGGGAATCGCCCCTGCTGCACCGCCGATGACGATGTTTTGCACGCTGTGACGCTTCAGCCAGTGGGTGTAAATTAGGACGTAGAAAACGATGCCTGACATTGCTAGCAATGCGGCTAATAAGTTGGCAACAACTGTCAGCAATGTAAAAGATATTGTAGCTAGGGCGATCGCAAATATCAAAGCATCCCGCTTCTTGACACGCCCCGAAGGAATCGGCCGCCACCGGGTGCGCTCCATAATATAATCGATGTCGCTGTCGTAGACACAATTAATCGTATTCGCCGACGCGGAAGCTAAAGCGCCTCCGGTAATAGTTGATACCAGCAATAGCGGGTCTACTTCTCCTTTTGCCGCCATCCACATTCCTGCTGAGGTAGTGATTAGCAGCAGTAAAATAATTCTGGGTTTTGTTAGTTGATAGTAACTTTTCACGACTTGCGAAAAGTTTTCGTGGAGGCGGGGCCTGTCGTTGGTAAGGATTTCTTGCATCGGTTGTAAGCTGTTAGTAATTATTTGGGAATTCGTCATTAGTCATTAGGTTGGAGTGGCGGGTTTTACGAGAAATATTTGCTGTAGCTACAAGGATTAATAAAACCGCCGCCTCTTACTTTAGTCTTATCTCTCAAGCTGATAAAACTCGATCGCGCCAAGCTAAAACACTAAAAGCTATCAGGGTTCCCAGCAAAGCCGCACCCACTGCTTGGTGGGCGACTGTCAGCGGTTCTACCTGAAGGTGCAGCCGGAAAGTTGCTAATCCCAGAACTAATTGAGCAATTAGGCAAACACTCGCCCAGTTAGCCAGTTTTCGCAAGTTGGGACTCAGTGCAGGCTGCCGCCAAGCCATGACTGCTACTGCTAAAGTCGCTGCTGTAGCTGGTACGATACCGGCGATGTGGCTGTTCATTACCGAGCACAATTCTGAGGAGCTCAAACATTGGTGCAGTGCCCATCTAGAGCCTACTAATGCTCCTAGCAAACTTTGCAGGTAAACTAACAATGCTGCGATCGAACTTACCCAAGCTAATTTGCCCGTATTGCCTGTAGCTTCGTAGGGAGTCAGCATGAAACCGATGACTAGCAGCGCGCCAAAAAACAGTAAAGCTGTTCCCAAGTGAGCAGTAACGATGTCAAATCTCAGCAGTTGTGTTACTGTCAAGCCGCCCAATACGCCTTGAAAAACGATTAAAAATACTGCCCCAGCGCTCGCCCAAGGCAGCCATTTTGGCAGGCGGCTGCGGTAAAACAAAGATAGTCCTAAAAGTGCGATCGCGCTTAAGCCGATCGCTGCTGCGTCCAAACGGTGAAACCATTCCAGAAATACCTGCAAATTCATTTGCGCTGCGGGTATTAATTGACCGTAGCACAGCGGCCAGTCGGGGCAAGCGAGCCCCGCATTCATGACTCGCGTGGCGCTGCCTACAGCCATTAACAGCCAGGTTGCGATCGCAATTTTCCACACTAGGCTGCGGATAATATCTTTTGGCTGCCACTGCACTCCTGCTGCTGCGTTTGGCTGATTTACAACTGAGTTTGCCATGAAATTTACCTTAGCCTTTGTTGTCGATCGAACTTAATTAAATATTGAGGTTTTGCTGTGGCTGAGCTTAGCCGAGCTTAACACTCTTTTTCTCTGACAAACAGTCATGTATACTACCTTAGCGACATCGCAATCCAATTAGTTTGTCTTTAGAAAATTTTCAACTTTCCTTTTTACATTACAAAGTATTGCAGCTATTTTTATAAATTTCAACAAACTTTAATTATTTTACCGAAGTCCTTGCTGTTACAGGCTCCTTTGCTGTTGAACATCGAGCAAAACCTAAAGATATCATTAAGAAAAAACTGTTTTTCTATCTTTATGATATGGAAATTCAAGAAAATCTAAAATTGCGATCTCGCTCGTTAGTCTAAAATAACTTAATAAAAATGTCAAAATATAAGTAGAGTAGCTTTTCTGACTTCTGACTTCAACATCAGAAGGAACGCTCGATAATTAATCCGTATATCCGTGTAAAAATCTCTGAGAGTGCCTTCTTGATTGCTTCTAACTTCGTTATTTCTAAAATTTAAAATTGTACAGCCATGTCCCAAAAAAATGAAACCGCTGTTCTGGTATTATCGCTCCTAATTACGATCGGGCTAGCCGGCGCAGTTATTTGGTGGCTGACAAGCCGAGGCGGCATCAATCTCGGAGGTTCATCACCCCAAAATCCTACACTTTCCAAGTCTCCGACGGGGAATTCCCCGCAATCAGAGCAGGCAATTGGGCAGCGTCTGAGTGCCGGACAAAAACTGTTAATTCCAGATCAAGCAACAACAACCAAACAAGCAGCAGTACAGGCGATCGCATCTGGCAACTATAACGCAGCTATTTCCGACTTACAAGCTTCGCTGAAAACCAATCGCAACGATCCCGAAGCACTAATTTACCTCAACAACGCCCGCATCGGCGATCGAAAATCCTACACAATTGCCGCCGCAGTTCCCATTGGCGGCGATATCAATGCTGCTCTCGAAATTATGCGGGGGGTAGCTCAAGCTCAAAATGAAATCAACCAAAGTGGCGGCATTAGCGGTACTCCCTTAAAAGTGTTAATTGCTAACGATGACAACAACCCAGAAGTGGCGGCACAAATTGCCAGCGCTTTAGCAAATAACTCGGAAGTTTTAGGAGTAATCGGACATTTTGGTTCAGATACGACGCTAGCAGCCAGCAAGATTTACCAGCAAAAACAATTAGTAGCAATTTCTCCCACAAGTACGTCTGTGCAGCTCTCAGGAGCTGCCAAAAATATATTTCGGACAGTGCCGAGCGATCGGTTTGCGGCTAATGCTCTTTCCCGCTATATGCTGGGAAAATTGCAAAAGCAAAAAGCTGCTGTATTTTTCAATTCTGCCAGCAGTTACAGCCAATCTTTAAAAAATGAATTCACCACTGCTAATTCCGCAGATGGAGGAGAAATCGTATCCGAATTTGACTTTGCTAGTGGCAATTTTAATGCAGCCGATAGCGTTAAAAGTGCGATCGCCCAAGGAGCAGAAGTGATTATGTTAGCATCCAATTCAGCCACGATCGACCAAGCTTTGCAAGTAGTACAAGTAAACGCGAAACGGCTGCCGTTACTAGCGGGAGACGGTGCTTATACTGCTAAAACACTGCAAATCGGTGGCGCAGGAGCAACAGATATGGTGCTGGCTGTTCCTTGGCACATTCTCGCCGATCCGCAGTCAAACTTTCCCCAAACATCCAAACAACTTTGGAATGCTGAAGTAAGTTGGCGCACAGCTTTAGCCTACGATGCGGCGATTGCGTTAATTGCCGGTTTAGGGCGCAATCCGACTCGTACAGGCATTCAACAAGCTTTATCGGCGTCAGATTTTTCGGCAAATGGAGCATCGGGCCCGATTCGGTTTTTACCTTCGGGCGATCGGAATCGCGCAGTTCAGTTAGTAACTGTTAAACCCGGAAATCGCACGAGTTACGGTTACGAGTTTGTGCCGCTATCCGGTTTGTAAACTATTTGCGATCGCCAAATGTAGGTTATAATATTCATTGGTAAGTTCTAGGGCTGGTCAAGCAGAAAGGCTTACAAGATGAGTAGTTATATCAAATCCGCTGGCATCGGAATTCATATTACGCACAATCAGGACACGGCAGTGCCGTTTCCCTACAATTAATCGGGTGAGACTGACATCTCTCATTAAGAGTTATTGATGATTGGAGCGTAGGGAAACGGCATTGCCCATAGGTGTCAACTTAAGCTTTTAGTCCATCAATCCTCCCGCCTACCCGGCAGTCCGCCAGGGGTTGAAACCCCTGTCTAATAGCTAAAGTCCTCTGAAGAGGACTGATATCAATTCCGGTTACACTCCTGATGATGGGGAGTGGGAGAATGTGGAATTGCGCCACCTTGACTTTATCATTCCCACCCAACCGGAAACGATATGAGAATAAAAATTTTTAAACTCATTAGTCCTCTTCAGAGGACTTTAGCTTTGAGGCAGGGAATTCATTCCCTGTCGGACTGTCGGACTGTCGGACTACTCAGTATCATTCGGGTGCAACCGGAAACAATAGGACACTGACACTGCCGCGACTAAATTTTCCCATACTTACTTCTGTTTGATTACTACCAAAGTAATGTCATCAAATACTTTTTGCTCCCCGATGTATCGCCGCAGGTCGTCAATAATAGCTTGCTTGATTTCTGTTGCTGACTTTTCCCTGTTAAGGACAACAAGTTCAATCAATGGCTCGATACCGTATTCATCTTTATTCATATCAAAAGCTTCGGTAATTCCATCTGTGTAGAGTACGACAACATCCCCGGAATTTAGCTGTATTTCAGTAGTAGCAATGAAATCGGCAATATCTGGTTCCAAGGCGATCGGAAAGCCTAACTCCATGGTATCAATCTGCTCTACTTCGCCGCTAGAACGCACGACAATAACCTCTTCGTGCTGTCCGCTCAAACGCAGGATGTTGTCCCCCCGATATTCCAGCAAAGAAAGGCTCATACTTTTACCGCAATTCATGCGCTCTACGTTGTCAAAAAGCGTTTGGTTGACTGTCTGCAATAATTTAACTGGGTCGGTTTCATTGTGAACCAACAAAGTGCGAATAGCTGTTTGCGCCATAATCATTAACACGCCGCTTTGTAAACCGTGTCCTGTCACGTCGCCGATGCCAATTGTGGCTTTACCGCCGTGATTTAGTACGTCGTAGTAGTCGCCGCCAACTTCATCAGCCGGTTCCATGAATGCAGCAATTTCTAGCCCTTCTATTGACTCTAATTCCTGCTGTTGAGGCAAAATCATTTGTTGCAGGCGGCGGGTTACGTCTAGTTCGGCACTCATGCGAAGGTTTTCTACTTTTAGCCGATCGTTCAAACTCAATATTTCTGCATTAGCTTGGGCTAATTGTGCGGTGCGATCTTCTACTTTTTGCTCTAAAGTTCGGTTGTAATCTTCTAATTGTTCGTAGAGACTTGCATTTTCAATTGAGATCGCAGCTTGAGCGGCGATGATTTTTAAAGTTTCGACTCTTTCCGAGGTAAATGCGCCGATCGCCAAATTATTTTCTAAGTATAGAATTCCACCTAGTTTGCCTTGATTGAGTAGGGGGGTGCAGAGGATCGATTTGGGTTGAGTAGCGGTAATGTAAGAGTCGCGGGTAAATTGTCCTTCATCCGTGGCGTTATTTAATACTACATTTTCGTGGCTGCGAGCAACGTAGTTAACTATGGCGGTTGACAGCAGGGGCATTCCAGTTGCAGGATCTACGGAATCTACGGGAATGGATTGCATAATGGTAATGCGATCGCATTCTAATGCTGCTTCCGCTTCAATCGCCCAATTCCCGCCTTTATCCAGAATCAGAAAACCTTTTTGGGCGCCTGCGTTTTCGATCGCAGTTTGCATCACCTGGTTTAACAATTGTTCGAGAACGATTTCACCGGAAATAGCTTGGGATGCTTTCATTACTGCGGCAAAATCTAGCGCTTCGCCGGAATTGCTACCAGTTGTGGTGATTGGATTGATGATATTATTTTCAGTATCTGTTCGGGTTGAACTAAGCGACTGAAGGGCTAAAAATTGCGGGTATCGCGCTTCCAAATCTTTGACTTTAGCTACAGCCCCCCAGCGCTGATAAGCATAGTGGGCATCTTGCAGGTAGTGACGGGCAACATGATTTTGATTTCTGGCTAAATAAAACCTGCCTGCTAGTTCGTAGGCGAGGGCTTCTTCGTTGAGATATTCGTTTTCGCGGGCTAAGATGATGGCTTTGTCGTAATATTCTCTGGCATCTTTATCGTTGCCTAATACGCGATCGCGTTCCGCTTCGACTAGATAGAATTTGTGCAGGTAATTCATGGGAGCCTGCTTTGCCCATGTTTCCATTTTTTCTTGTTTAGCAGCCACCTTTGTCAGGATTTCTTCTCTTTGCGTCTCTGAGGAATTAGGATATAGCGCTAGTCGGGCTAACATATCATATAAATAGACAACAGGGAGAATAAACAAGGAAGCTGCATTAGCTGAGTATTCTTCAAAGCGGTCTGCATTCTCCACAGCTTGCTGAAATTCCTCGAAAAGATAACAGAGGATAACTTTATGGGAATAAGCGTGCATGAGCGCAGTGCGATCGCCACCTGCTTGATGAACTGGCATCATCTTTTGTTCGTCGTATACTTCACCAATCAAACAGCAGGGATTTTCTACTTGTTCCATCAAGTTCAGGATTGCCTGCATATAGATTTGATTCCAATGAATGTATGCTTCCTGTTTAGTTTGATAACTAACTTCAAGGGATTTCGCCATCTCTTTCTTGGCATCGCTCAGCTCCACACCGCTGAGGTACAAAGCATAAGCATAGCTCTGCCTAATACTAGCAGCATATTCAAGATCTCCAGTTTCTATCCCACTTTGATAAGCTTCCATGCACAAAGAAGATGTGTCTTTGAGCGGTTCATTCCAATGCTTGAGAAATCCCTTATATATTGCATAAACTCTTGCTTTGAATGTTCTATCTTTGAATCGTTCTAGTAATTTCAAAGCAAGTTGACCAAACTGATAGCCAGCGTCAAGCTCTCCTGACGAGCAGAGGATCAGTGCGTAACCTACATACGGAAAAGCAGAGCCAGCAAAATTACCATACTGAATCGATAAATTTACCTGTCGGCACCAATTTAACAAGCTCAGTTGATTAATTGCTATGAACGCAGGGCCAAATAAGTAGTTCATCACCCGCATAGCTGCTAGTTTATACGGGTCGGTCATTTGCGGTAAGTCGATTAGATCCTGGGCTTGCCTGCCCGCTAAAGCAGATTTTATCTGCTCCATCTCTTGTGCCAGATCGGATTGGTTCGGTCGTTCTGGTAATTCTACCCCAAGTAATTTCAGAACTTCTAGCCCAATGTTGATCGCCTCTAGGAATTTCATTTGGGCGCAATAAGCTTGCATTTTAATTTCATAGACTTTTACTTTCTCTAACAGCGTTTGGGCTTTTTGCCAAACTACCCCAGCTAAGCGCTCCATTTCATCGTAGTTAGCAATTGTATAAGCTGTTTCTGCTGCTTCTAAATACAAATCTAAGGTAAGGTTGTACTGCTGCGACCAACTCTTTTTATTTAATAAACTTAAGCCGATCTGAAGGTAATTGAAAGCGGGTTGGCTAGCTGCTGAAGATTTGGCTTTTTTACCTGCCTGTAAGTTTAATCGAGCTAACTCGTATCGCTCTATTTGTCGCTCGATTAGCGCACGACCTTGGTTCAATTGATTGACAATATCAAACAGCTTCTGTGCCAATTCTTCAGATGGTGTATTTTCCAATAACAACCTGCCCACGCGCAGATGTACTGACTGTCTATCTGCTTCGGAGATGAGAGAGTAAACTGCTTGTTGAATGCGATCGTGGGCAAATTTGTATTCTGCAACTAACCGATCGGACAAACCTGCTACATCAAGTTCCGCCAACTGATAGGCATGGCTGAGGGGTATAATTAGACTGGATTGGAGTGCTGACCGTAAATCGGTTGCTGTTTCTTGGAGAGATTTTTCGTAGATAATCGCCAGTGTTTTCAAGTCAAACTGATTTCCTACGCAAGCTGCTAATTTTAAGACTGCCTGAGTTGCTGTCGGGAGTTTTTTTAAATTTTTGCTCGTTAGTTCTAAAACGTTATCTGTAAGCGGTTGCGCTTTGATTTGTTCTAAGTCCCACTGCCATTGCTGAGATTCGTAGTTAAAATCCAACCATGCTTCAGAATGCAGTGATTTTAAGAATTCATTGATAAAAAACGGATTACCACCAGTTTTTTGTTGGAGCAATTCGGCAAGTGGCTTAGCATTGTTTGATTCCGCAAAAAGCGTATCAACTAAAAGTTGCGTAATATCGGTTAAGGCTAAAGGTGCAAGCAATATTTTCTTGATGGTTGTTACTTTTGCTTTGGCAATATTTTCCAAAATTTGAGTTAGCGGATGCGCCTCGGTTACTTCATTATCGCGATAGGCGCCCATGAGAAATAGATATTTATTATCTGCTACTGTCATCAGCAGTTGAATTAATTCCAGCGAGGCTCCATCTGCCCACTGCAAATCGTCTAAGAAAATTACTAACGGATGTTCGGGCTGAGTAAATGTATTAATAAATTTTTGGAAAACCAGATTAAAGCGATTCCTCTGTTCTGTTGGTGGCAGATCTGGTAGGGGTGCTTGCGAACCAATAATTAGTTCTACTTCAGGAATAACTTCAATGATTACCCCTCCAGCTTCCCCTAATTCTGCTTGGAGTTTCTCTCGCCACTTGCTAATTTCTGCATCGCTTTCTGTTAGTAACTGCCGCACTAACGAACGAAATGCCTGAATTAAGGATGCGTAGGGAGTATCTCGTTGAAACTGGTCAAACTTACCAGAAATAAAATAACCGCGTTGGCGAGTCAGCGGCTTATATATCTCCTGGATTAATACTGTTTTTCCAATCCCAGAATATCCAGAAACCAGCATCATTTCACTGGCTCCTTGACTGACTCGCTCGAAAGCAGCTAATAGGGCAGAAATTTCTCGCTCTCGTCCGTACAGTTTTTGGGGAATTTGAAATCGATCGGAAATATTCTGCCGATCTATTGGGAAAGGGTCAATTTGCTCTTTGCTCTGCCATTGTCTGAGACATTCTTGTAAATCTGCCTTTATTTTATATGCTGATAAGTAGCGTTCCTCAGCATTTTTGGCCATTAATTTCAACACGATGGTCGAAATAATTGGTGGAACTTCTCGTGTGAGTTCGTGCGGTGGGGTAGGTTGTTTAGCAATATGACAATGCACTAATTCCAAAACATCATTCGTAGGGAAAGGTAACTGTCCGGTTAGTAATTCATAAAAAGTTATCCCCAGCGAGTAAAAATCAGTGCGGTAATCGATTGTTCGATTCATGCGACCTGTTTGTTCTGGCGAGATATAAGCCAGCGTTCCTTCTAATACGTTTGGGTTAAGAAAGGTTGGGTTTTCTCGCGACAGTGTTGTGGAAATTCCAAAATCAATTAGCTTCAGCTTACCTGTCTGCTGATTTAAAACAATATTTGATGGGTTAATATCTTTGTGGATAATATACTGCTGGTGAACCTGACCGAGAATGTCAACAATCTCAATTGCCAGATTGAGAAATTCAGCAATTGTAAATTGCTGCTTAGCGATTATCTGATTGAGGGATTCGCCGCCAAAATCTTCTAACTCAATTACCCACTGATTTTCTAGGTTTTGGAAGCTGTAAACATCTATTACGCCTGGTAAGTTAATGTTTTGGGTTATTTCATACTCTCGTTTAAACCAGGCAATTTTTTCAGGTGAAGGATAGGCTTGTTTGAGCATTTTGAGGATAACAGGCATATTGTCTGCTTGCCGATATCCGCGATAGACTAACGAGTTACTGCTCTCATGCAGTTTTTCAGTAATTTGGTAATTTTGCATAGTTAGGTTTTGAGGATAAAAAACCGCAACAAGTGCGGTTTGAGCTTATAAAATATCAATCTACTTTCCCAAGTGTAGAAAATTCTTAGTGGTTTGACTTCAAATCCACATCCTAGTTAGAGTCAGGTTGGGGGTCTGACGGTGGAGAAGGAGGAAAAGGGTCTGGATCTGGCAAGGGATCGGGGCCGGGATCGACGGCAGTAATGGCAAGCGGCACTCGTTCGTCTGCAAAGAGTGCGGCAATTTTAGCATTTTCACCACTCATCATTGCAGTCTGTTCTACTTCAGATAAACCCACTTCGTCCATTAAGGAACTGGGGTTATTGATGAAAGCACTTTGTTTCTTGGGGTCAAGTGCTAAATCTGTTAATAAATCCAATAGGTTACTCATGGGATATTCTCCTAAATCTCTCAGCTCGCGAACAGTTAAGAACTAAAATAGACCTCTTGCAAAATAATTTTATGCTATAATCAAGGGTTTGCCTTAAGTGGAGCAGATTGCAGGTTATAGCTA
>NZ_JAUBRK010000004.1:0-133822 GCF_036701825.1 Microcoleus sp. MOSTC5
TGAATATTTGCCAAAATGGAATTACCGTGCTGTTCCGACAATTGAGTAAATAGTGAAGTTATTAAATTTTCATTCCTTAGCCCGCACTACCAACACCGAACAAGGAGCCTCAGCCACAACCTCCGCACTCACCGAACCCTCCAAAATTCGCTTTAAACCAGTCAAACCCCGACAGCCGATCGCAATTAAATCCGCCTTATAAATATTAGCCAAACGCAAAATTTCCTCTGCTGGCTCCCCTGACACAATTTCTAAATCGCTCTGGCAAGGCAACTTTTCCTGATAAGATTGCAGTAACTTCTCCACTTCTCGGTAAGCAATTTCATCTCCCTGAGCGTGAGGTCGATCGACAACCGTGTCAAAATCCAACGTACCAGAACTGACAACATGAACTAGAATCACCTTTGCCGTCGGTTCTAGCTGAAATTGCCCTACAACTTGCAATACCTGAGTCGCTAACTCTGAATTGTCGATCGCTACCAAAATAGTATTCAATACCGTGCACCTTTAAATCTCAGATAGTAGACTTTAAATTTATCCTTGATTGTCGCCTACTTTCCACAATTTCGCGCTGCCCACCAACATCATCATTACCTACGCACAAACCCGGTTTCTTAACATAATTGCGTCATTTAAGCCAGATACTTGAAGAAACCGGGTTTCTTAAACCCGCAGTCCGTAAGTAGGTAGGTGCAAATAAACTTTGCCGCCTGTCACAGAATGTAAAGCTACCGTAATCGCCAGCGAATTGCTTCGTTTGACTGCGTTTCACTCGTTTTTGACTACTTATGTATTTTCCCGCTCATCTACTTAAATCTCGATCGCCAATCCCAAATCTACCATCTAAAAATCACCCTCATTTTCTGTCCGCAGCCGCACCGAATCAGCATGAGAAGGAAGCCCCTCTGCTTCGGCTAAAACATTAATCGCCCTACTCACCTTCTTAAGTGCAGCAGGCGAATATTGAATCAAACTCGAATGCTTCATAAAAGTTTCCACACCCAGCGGGGACGCATAGCGCGCAGCCCCAGAAGTCGGCAAAGTGTGATTCGGGCCAGCCAAATAATCACCTACAGCTTCCGGCGTCGAGCAGCCCAAGAAAATCGCCCCAGCGTGGCGAATTTGGTCGAGCAAAGCCCAGGGATCTGCAACTTGCAATTCCAAGTGTTCCGGGGCAAACTCGTTAGAGAGTTCCGCCGCCGCTTTGAGCGAGTCAACTACCACGACTAAACCATAGTTGGCGATCGCCTTTTCTGTTAAAGTTCGGCGCGGGTGATTGGTCAACTGTCTGTCTACCTCAGCAACCACTTTCCTCGCCAGCACCGAATCCGCCGTCAGCAAAATTGCCGACGCCATCGAATCGTGCTCAGCTTGAGCCAACATATCCGCAGCTACGTGTACAGGATTAGCCGAGCCGTCTGCTACGATCAGCACCTCCGACGGGCCAGCCAGAGAATCGATCCCCACCGTCCCGTAAACCAGTTTTTTAGCCAGGGTGACGTAAATATTCCCCGGCCCAGTAATTAAATCCACCTTCGGAATAGTTTCCGTACCGTAGGCTAAAGCTGCGATCGCCTGCGCCCCGCCTACCCGATAAATCTCATCAACTCCCGCTTCCTGAGCCGCCACCAGCACCGCAGGATTCATTTTCTTCTCCTGTCCGGGGGGAGTACACATCACCAGTCTCGGAACCTTGGCGACCTTCGCAGGAACCGCATTCATGATCACCGAGCTTGGATAGGACGCCTGACCGCCAGGAATGTAAATTCCCGCTCGATCGACCGGGGTGTAGCGTTTGCCCAAAACAATCTCGTCATCACCAAACTGCACCCAAGACTTCGGGACGCGCTGTCGGTGAAACGCCTCTACCTGTTTGCAAGCCAGCCGGATTGCATTTAATAATTCTTTCGACACCTGCTGGTAAGCAGCATCCAATTCGGCGCCGCTCACCCGTAAATCTTCCACATTTAGGGTCATGCGGTCAAATTCAGCAGTGTAGTGCAGCACAGCCTGATCGCCTCTGCGCCTTACAGCTTGCAGCACCTCCCGCACGGTGGCTTCTTTGTGAACAACAAGTTCGTCATGGGTGCGATCGCAGATTCGTCGCAGTTCAGCTTGTGCCTCAACCCACTGAGTAATGATTCGCAGCATGGAGATTAGGAATGCCGTCTATAAATTCACTAACATTTGCTTGACAATTGGGGATTTTTGTGGCGCTCGATTTCCTGCAGAAGTAGGTCACCACCAGTCCACAAGCTTAAACCGCGAGACTCGCGGCATTTGCAAAGGCTTCAGTGCAGCGTTTAAATCTCTGTCGAGTATTTTGCAACACTGAGGACAAGTCACAACCTTTCTGAGGAATTGTGCGCCATAAAACCGGGTGCGGAGGGAGAGGGTTCGATCCCAGAGCGGGAGAGTGTCCGAGCCCGAGAGTGAGTGAGGGGGAGAGTGTGCAAGCGGGAGAATTTTGATTCTGCCTTCTACCTTCTACCTTCTACCTTCTGCTCCGGCTACCTTGTACCTTCTACCTTCGGTAAGTGCTTCTTGCCGAACCCCAAATAACCCGTACTCTTTGTTATAGCTTAACTTGGATTTTTCAGGGAATCACATTCTTTGCAGAATAGATGCTATATTAGTTTTTCCAACACCTGATAATTTTTTTATAAAAAAACGCCAAATTATTGTATACTTGAAAATTGCGCGCAAGAAACCGTGACTTTAACTCGTGACTGTGGAAACACCGCAAAACGCCTTCTTAACACCAGTGTCATACCTTTGGGTATCGTCAGGGATACAAAGCAGGCAGTTAAATGAGTCAATAAAAAATTATTGCGCGGGCGATCGCCAAAAAATACCCACAGACTCAGATTTATCTGAGCGAATGGAGAGTGGCTGTCTGACTCAGCCGTTTAAAATCAAGCTTTTTGCGGATCGATCCCGAAAAGGTTGTCCTTCCAAATCCCCGTGTCTTGAGACTGTCTTGAGACTAAGGTGTATCAATGAATACCTACTTCCAGCAACTGAACTATGGCTAATATTAAGTCCGCCGTCAAACGAGTCAAAATCGCCGAACGCAACCGCTTGTACAACAAATCTTACAAGTCAGCGGTCAAAACTTTGATGAAGAAGTATTTTGCGACAGTTGACAAATACGCCGCAGCTCCGAGCCCTGAATTAATGCAAGAAGTCCAGCAGCGAATGTCTGAGGCCTACAGCAAAATTGACAAAGCTGTCAAAAAAGGTGTACTCCACCGCAACAACGGCGCTCGCAAAAAGTCCCGCTTGGCAAGAACCCTCAAGCCACACGAAGCATCCTCGGTAGCATCTTAAGACAGAAGGAAGTTCGGCAACGGATTGTGTACGGGATTTAATGGATTTAATCGATTTTGAGGGAAGAATTCAAGCGTGAAGTTCGGCAACGGATGGTGTATGCGATTTAACGGATGGATACTGAGGGAAATAAGGAAGAGGAAAGATTTTTCCTACTCTCCCCCTCTCCCAGTCTTCCACTTGCTTGCAGTCTCCCACTCCCCACTCTCGCCCTCTCGCCCTCATACCTCACCCACTGGGACTCTCCCGTATCACCTCTAATCTGCTTCCCCCATGCAGCTCATCGACACTCACGTTCATATCAACTTTGAAACCTACAAATCTGAGTTAGAAGCCATTCGAGAACGCTGGCGCGAAGCTGGTGTAGTTCGGCTGGTTCATTCTTGTGTAGAGCCAGAAGAGTTTGCCGGAATTCAAGCAATCGCCAATCAGTTTGCCGAAGTCTCCTTTGCGGTGGGACTCCACCCCCTAGATGCCGACAAGTGGAAAGACGAGACTGCGAGCCAGATTAGGGAATTAGCAAGTTCGGACTCTAGGGTAGTGGCGATCGGCGAAACCGGACTGGACTTTTATAAAGCAGACGATCGAGAACACCAGTTTAAAGTGTTTGAGGCACAGCTTGAAATCGCCCAGCAACTTGACAAACCAGTCATTATCCACTGTCGCGACGCCGCCGCCCCAATGGCCGAAATGCTGAGGAACTTTTGGCAAACACGCGGGCCAGTGCGCGGGGTCATGCACTGCTGGGGAGGTACACCCGAAGAAACCAAGTGGTTTTTAGACCTAGGTTTCTACATCAGTTTTAGCGGCACAGTCACCTTTAAAAAAGCCTTGCAAATACAAGAATCAGCTTGTATGGTAAATAGCGATCGCATCCTAGTCGAGACAGATTGCCCTTTTCTCGCCCCCGTACCCCAGCGGGGAAAACGCAACGAACCAGCCTACGTCTACTATGTAGCCGAACAAGTTGCTAAATTGAGAGGAGTTTCTCTCTTAACTTTGTCCCAGCAGACAACCGAAAATGCGTGTCAGCTATTCGGTTTTTCAGTTTAGCTATAGAAGAACAAAGAAACGATGAAAACAGGTCGATTTAGGGGCCAGCGATAGAGAAAATCCCATTTATATCCTGCAGAAAAACCGGATTCATCCTTTATTGGAGATTCTTTTGGCGTTGCCTGCTGCGATCGGATTTGCGTCCTATAATAAAAAGAACCGACCGATCGGGCGTTGGCTTACTATCCGCGACTGCGATGTCGCCCGGGAAATGCCAACACAACGCGAGTACGCTAACCTTCGGGATCGGCAAAAACTTCACGCAATACCTCAAAATTTCACGCTCAAACTTACACATCAGAAAAAACTTGGAAACTCAGCAATTTGGCAATAGCTGTCAAGTCAATTTTAGGAGTCAAAAGTGTAGAAATTTTATCCTGGAACACCACGATATCGGAGCTAAAAGCATCTCAATCGAAGCCAAAATCAGCATAAAACTTATGCGAGCAACCAGCACAAATAACCGTTGCAGCAGTTGGCAGGATCGCAAAAATATCATATAAATTCTCTCACACAATCCATCAAAAAAACGCAACAAGGTAAAAAAGCCAAGCCTTGGCGCCATGTAAAAAGCTAGAGCCACTGCGAAAAAAGGATACCCATGACCACTAAAGATTACACAGAATTCGCCTTCACCTTGCCCGACCTGATCGAAATCCAGCGGGCAAGTTTTCGCTGGTTTCTAGAAGCCGGGCTGATCGAAGAACTCGACAGCTTCTCCCCGATTACAGACTACACGGGCAAGCTGGAACTCCACTTCATGGGCAAAGACTTCAAACTCAAGCGCCCGAAATACGACGTGGACGAAGCCAAGCGCAGGGACAGCACCTACTCGGTGCAAATGTACGTACCCACCCGCCTGATTAACAAAGAAACAGGGGAAATCAAAGAACAAGAAGTTTTCATCGGCGATTTGCCCCTGATGACCGAGCGCGGCACTTTCATTATCAACGGCGCCGAACGGGTGATTGTCAACCAAATCGTGCGATCGCCCGGGGTCTACTACAAATCAGAAACCGACAAAAACGGTCGCCGTTCGTATAACGCCTCGCTGATCCCCAACCGAGGTGCGTGGCTGAAATTTGAAACAGACAAAAACGATTTAGTCTGGGTCAGAATCGACAAAACCCGCAAACTCTCAGCCCAGGTGCTGCTCAAAGCTTTGGGACTCACAGACGGCGAAATCTACGACTCCCTGCGACACCCGGAATACTTCCAAAAAACGATCGAGAAAGAAGGACAATTCGGCGAAGAAGAAGCTTTGATGGAGCTCTACCGCAAACTGCGTCCCGGCGAACCCCCCACCGTGGCGGGCGGCGAACAGCTCCTCAACTCGCGCTTTTTCGACCCCAAACGCTACGATTTGGGCAGAGTCGGCCGCTACAAACTCAACAAAAAATTGCGATTGACAGTCCCCGATACCATGCGGGTGCTGACATCGCAAGATATCTTGACGGCGATCGACTACTTAATTAACCTCGAATTCGACATCGGCTCTACCGACGACATCGACCACTTAGGCAACCGTCGCGTCCGCAGTGTCGGAGAACTGCTGCAAAACCAAGTGCGCGTCGGCCTCAACCGCTTAGAACGGATCATCCGCGAAAGAATGACCGTCTCCGATGCCGACTCCCTCAGCCCCGCTTCTCTGGTCAACCCCAAACCGCTGGTAGCAGCAATCAAGGAATTCTTCGGTTCCTCCCAGCTATCCCAGTTCATGGATCAAACCAACCCCCTAGCAGAACTGACGCACAAGCGCCGGCTTTCAGCCTTAGGTCCAGGAGGTCTGACACGGGAACGCGCCGGCTTTGCGGTGCGAGACATTCACCCGTCCCACTACGGCCGGATTTGCCCGATCGAAACACCAGAAGGCCCCAACGCCGGTCTGATCGGTTCCTTGGCAACCCACGCCCGCGTCAACTCCTACGGGTTCATCGAAACTCCTTTCTATCCAGTAGAAAAAGGACAGGTGCTGCGCGACAAAGCCCCCGTTTACATGACAGCCGATGAAGAAGATGATTTGCGCGTCGCCCCCGGAGACATCAGCCTCGACGAAAACAACAACCTCTTGGGCGAAACCGTAGCCGTCCGCTACCGCCAAGAATTTACTACCACCACTCCGATGCAGGTGGACTACATGGCGATTTCGCCCGTGCAAATCGTCTCCGTGGCGACATCGCTGATTCCGTTCCTGGAACACGACGACGCCAACCGAGCTCTGATGGGATCGAATATGCAGCGGCAAGCTGTGCCGCTGCTGAAACCAGAACGGCCCCTAGTCGGTACGGGCTTGGAAGCTCAGGCAGCGCGAGATTCCGGGATGGTTGTGGTTTCCCGGATTAACGGCGAGGTAATTTACATTGACGCTACCCGAATTATTGTCAAACCCCTAGCTGTGGATGCCGAATCGAATTCCAGCGAAGAACATTTCCTGATTCGGGAATACGACGATCTCAAAGTCAAACAGCCCTCGGTTTGGAAGCAAAAATATGCTGGCTGCATCGAACACGAACTGCAAAAATATCAGCGCTCTAACCAAGATACTTGTTTAAACCAGCGTCCGCTGATTTATGAGGGCGATCGAGTAGTTGCCGGTCAAGTTCTCGCCGACGGTTCCTCCACTGAAGGGGCAGAACTCGCTCTGGGCCACAACATCCTCGTAGCTTATATGCCTTGGGAAGGCTACAACTACGAAGACGCGATGCTAATTAGCGAGCGTTTGGTGTACGAAGATGTCTACACTTCGATCCACATTGAAAAATACGAAATTGAAGCCCGCCAAACCAAACTCGGCCCCGAAGAAATCACTCGCGAAATTCCTAACGTCGGCGAAGACGCGCTGCGCCAGCTAGACGAACAGGGCATTATCCGCAAAGGTGCCTGGGTAGAAGCCAGCGACATCCTAGTCGGCAAAGTCACCCCCAAGGGCGAATCCGACCAACCGCCGGAAGAAAAACTGCTGAGGGCAATCTTCGGCGAAAAAGCCCGCGACGTGCGCGACAATTCCCTCCGCGTCCCTAACGGCGAAAAAGGCCGCGTGGTGGACGTGCGGGTGTTTACCCGCGAACAGGGCGACGAACTGCCTCCCGGCGCCAACATGGTCGTCCGCGTCTACGTAGCTCAAAAACGGAAGATTCAAGTCGGCGACAAAATGGCCGGCCGCCACGGAAATAAGGGTATTGTGTCCCGGATTCTACCGATGGAGGATATGCCCTACTTACCCGACGGGACTCCCGTTGACATAGTGCTCAATCCCTTGGGCGTACCGTCGCGGATGAACGTAGGTCAGATTTTTGAGTGCTTGCTAGGATGGGCCGGCGAAAATCTGTCGATGCGGTTCAAGATGGTGCCTTTTGATGAAATGCACGGCGCTGAAAAGTCGCGGGAAACCGTACACGGCAAGCTGCAGGAGGCGCGCGAAAAAACCGGCAAGCCTTGGGTGTTTAACGAAAAGCACCCCGGCAAGACTATTGTCTACGATGGCCGAACTGGGGAACCGTTCGATCGCCCCATCACCGTCGGCATAGCCTATATGCTGAAGCTGGTGCACTTGGTAGACGATAAGATCCACGCCCGCAGCACAGGCCCTTACTCGCTGGTAACGCAGCAGCCTTTAGGCGGCAAAGCGCAGCAGGGGGGTCAGCGGTTCGGGGAAATGGAAGTCTGGGCTTTGGAAGCGTTCGGCGCAGCTTATACTTTGCAAGAGTTGCTGACTGTCAAGTCGGACGATATGCAGGGCAGAAACGAGGCTTTGAACGCCATTGTTAAAGGCAAAGCCATTCCGCGCCCCGGTACGCCGGAATCTTTCAAGGTGCTGATGCGGGAGTTGCAGTCTTTGTGCTTGGATATTGCCGTGCACAAGGTGAATACATCTGACGAGGGCAGCGAACACGTTGAGGTGGATTTGATGGCGGATGCTGGGGGCAAGCGATCGCCCTCCCGGCCTACTTACGAATCGCTTTCTCGTGACGAACTTGACGAGGATTAGGCATTAAAGATTAAAGATTAAAGATTTTTTGACAGCATTCAATTCTTTAATCTTTAATCGACAATCTCAAATTAAAATGCCTCAGCAGTGGTACGAACACT
This sequence comes from Microcoleus sp. MOSTC5, assembly GCF_036701825.1. Taxonomy (NCBI): domain Bacteria; kingdom Bacillati; phylum Cyanobacteriota; class Cyanophyceae; order Oscillatoriales; family Microcoleaceae; genus Microcoleus; species Microcoleus sp. MOSTC5. The sequence continues at coordinate 8,473 of NZ_JAUBRK010000004.1, forward strand.
GGTGAGGCGAATCAACGCTCTAAAGAGGAGAGACGCTGACATGACTATTGTAACAGTTGTCCCAGGAATAGAAGGAGAAGTTGACCGGGCGACTGGCTGTATTAACTGGCGAGGGAGCAAGTTTGGCAACGGTTACGCGCGCAAGTGGCTCGAAGGCAAAACGGTATTAGTCCATCGATTAGTCCTCGAATCAAAAATAGCAGGATTCCTCGGTTCCGGTTATTTTGCTTGCCACATCTGCGACAATCCAAGCTGCATCAACCCAGCACATCTCGTCGCTGGAACTGCGGCTGAGAATACGCAGCAGATGATGGGGCGCGATCGCAAAACTCCCAGACGCAAAAGTATTCCGGGTATTGGCCAACTCTCGATCGAACAACTGCGGGAAATTCAGCGTCAATATTTAGCTGGAACCATCAAAAGCCACCTAATAAAAGAGTATGGCGTACACTATGAAACTATTACTAAGATACTTCAGGCAAAAATTCCCCATAACTTCACTACAGTTCCCCCCGGTTTTGTAGGAGAAATTCAAGACAGCGGCTGCATAATTTTTCAAGGTGCAAAGGATGGTCGAGGTGGTTATGGCAGGTACTTTAAAAATAGGAAATCCCAATCAGTTACTCGTGCTGTTTTAGCAGAGAAATTAGGATGTGCAGTTCCGACTTCGATAGATGCTTGTCATACTTGCGATAATCCCAGTTGTATTAATCCAGAACACCTTTGGGGTGGAACTCGCACTCAAAATTTATTAGATGCTTCTAAGAAAGGACGCACTCAAGGCAAAAGTCATCCCCTTTCCAATGCCAAATTAGACTGGGAAAAGGTGCGAGAAATTCGACAAAAACTAGCAGCAGGACAGAGAGTGAAGGATGTAGCTCACGAATACAGTGTTGGTCGCAAAACCATACACGATATTAAGTATCACGTCACTTGGAAGGAAGCAGGCGAAGAGGTTCCAGTTCCTCGCATGGGTGGATATCTCGATCGCAAATTGACTTTCGAGCAAGCTCTTGAGGTACGAAAAAGAATTAGAGGTAGAGAATCAATCTCTAAAATCGCTGATGACTTTGGAGTATCGTCAAGTGTCATCTCTGATATTAAAAACCACGTCACATATAGAGGAGTATAACATTGATTTAAGCCGTGAAACAAGCCAACAAAAAAGATAAACTACCACAAATAATCGACTGTAAATTATCAATTGGAGTCAAGAATGGCTAAAATAGAACAACGCTTTGATTACGTCAAGATTGGGTTAGCTTCACCAGAAAGAATTCGACAGTGGGGAGAGAGAACTTTACCCAACGGTCAGATTACTGGAGAGGTGACAAAACCGGAAACCATAAATTATCGCACGTTAAAACCTGAAATGGATGGCTTGTTTTGCGAGCGCATTTTTGGGCCTGCAAAAGATTGGGAATGTCATTGTGGCAAGTACAAACGAGTTCGCCATAGAGGCATTGTTTGCGAGAGATGCGGTGTTGAAGTCACTGAATCTCGCGTCCGCCGTCACCGGATGGGATTTATTAAATTAGCAGCTCCAGTAGCTCACGTTTGGTATCTCAAAGGCATCCCGAGTTACATGGCAATTCTATTAGATATGCCGCTGCGAGATGTCGAACAAATCGTGTATTTCAATGCCTACGTTGTCCTCAATGCAGGTAATGCAGAGAAGCTGCAATACAAGCAATTGCTCACGGAAGATGCTTGGCTGGAAATAGAAGACGAACTTTACAGCGAAGATTCCACACTCACAGGTGTAGAAGTGGGGATTGGTGCTGAAGCTTTGCAAGTTTTGCTGCAAAATATTCCGCTAGAAACTGAAGCGGAAAAGCTGCGGGAAGATATTGCTAATGCTAAAGGTCAAAAGCGGGCGAAGTTGATTAAACGCTTGCGAGTTATTGACAACTTCATCGCTACGGGTTCTCATCCCGATTGGATGGTGCTCAATGTGATTCCGGTGATTCCCCCGGACTTGCGGCCGATGGTGCAGTTAGACGGCGGGCGTTTTGCAACCAGTGACCTCAACGACCTCTATCGGAGAGTCATCAACCGCAATAACCGCTTGGCGAGACTGCAAGAAATTCTGGCGCCGGAGATTATCATCCGCAACGAAAAGCGGATGCTGCAAGAAGCTGTGGATGCGCTGATTGACAACGGTCGCCGGGGCCGGACGGTGGTGGGGGCAAACAACCGCCCGCTGAAGTCGCTGTCGGACATCATTGAAGGGAAACAAGGTCGCTTCCGGCAAAACTTGCTGGGGAAACGGGTTGACTACTCCGGACGTTCGGTGATTGTGGTGGGGCCGAAACTGAAAATTCATCAGTGCGGTTTGCCGAGGGAAATGGCGATCGAACTGTTCCAGCCTTTCGTCATCCACCGCCTGATCCGCCAAGGATTGGTCAACAACATCAAAGCTGCCAAAAAACTGATCCAGCGCAACGATCCCAGCGTTTGGGACGTGCTTCAGGAGGTGATTGAAGGACACCCGGTAATGCTAAACCGGGCGCCGACGCTGCACCGTTTGGGGATTCAAGCCTTTGAGCCGATTTTGGTGGACGGGAGGGCAATTCAGCTTCACCCGCTAGTCTGTCCGGCTTTTAACGCTGACTTTGACGGCGACCAAATGGCCGTGCACGTGCCTTTGTCTCTGGAATCTCAGGCGGAAGCACGCTTGCTGATGCTGGCTTCTAACAACATTATGTCGCCGGCAACCGGAAGACCGATCGTTACTCCTTCTCAAGATATGGTGCTCGGTTGCTATTACTTGACAGCCGAAAATCCTGATGCTCAAAAAGGAGCCGGTCACTATTTCTCCAACCTCACGGACGCGGTTGTAGCTTACGAACAAGGAGTCGTTGACCTGCACTCTTACGTCTGGGTGAGGTTTCAAGGCGCCATAGAAAACACAGAACCCGAGGGAGAACCGCTAAAGGTGGAACGCTCGACCGACGGTATAGTGACGAAAGAATACAAGTTCCGCCGGGTTCGGGAAGACGGAGAGGGCAAGGTGATCAATCAGTTCATTCGCACTACTCCGGGCAGGATTATCTATCACCAAACCATCGAATCAGTAATTAACAATTAGAAATTGGGAGGAAAATTGGTAAGAGGTAATGGGTAATCGGTAATCGGTAATAACTGACAAATAATCGCTAACAAATAATAGCGACCCAAGCAGGAAAATTTACCAATTACTAATTACCAATTACCAATTACCAATTACCAATTAAGTAGGTAGGTGCAAATAAACATTACTATGGGTAGGGCGGGTGAGTGCATTCATCTCCTCACTTACATCTCCTTCTTATACGCTAAACCGGCCCCTACAAGATGCTTCTGGTTTTTTCGTGCCGCTCTACTTACCAATTACCAATTACCAATTACCAATTACCAATTACCAATTACCACTACTCAGAAAAATGACAGAAAAGAAGGAAATTGTTTTTCGCAATCGAGTTGTTGACAAAGGTCAGCTCAAAAAATTAATCTCTTGGTCTTTCATGCACTACGGAACGGCCCGTACAGCGCAAATGGCAGATAAACTCAAAGACTTGGGTTTCCGCTTTGCCACACGAGCGGGAGTTTCGATTAGCGTAGACGATTTGCAAGTGCCCCCGTCGAAACGATCGCTCCTCGATGCAGCCGAAGAAGAAATCCGTATCACAGAACAAAAATACACCAGAGGCGAAATCACTGAAGTCGAACGCTTCCAAAAAGTAATCGATACCTGGAACAGCACCTCAGAAGACCTCAAAGACGAAGTAGTCAAAAACTTCCGAGCCACAGACCCCCTAAACTCGGTCTACATGATGGCCTTCTCCGGTGCGCGGGGGAACATTTCTCAAGTGCGCCAGCTAGTCGGAATGCGCGGATTGATGGCTGACCCGCAAGGAGAAATCATTGACTTGCCAATTAAAACCAACTTCCGCGAAGGACTCACCGTTACCGAATACATCATCTCTTCCTACGGAGCGCGCAAGGGTTTGGTAGATACGGCTTTGCGGACGGCAGACTCGGGCTATCTGACCCGCCGTTTGGTGGATGTATCCCAAGACGTAATTGTGCGGGAAGTGGACTGCGGCACCCAGCGGGGAATTCGAGTGCGGCCGATGACGGACGGAGCAACAGTGCTGATTCCCCTGAAGGACAGGCTGCTGGGGCGCGTTTTCGCCCGAGATGTGGTGCACCCTAAAACCGGGGAAATCGTGGCTTACGGCAGCGAAAAAGCTGTCCGAAATCAGCCAATTACCGAGGAGTTGGCGGGGGAAATTGGTAAATCTGGGGTGGCAGAGGTATATTTACGATCGCCCCTAACTTGCGAATCTACGCGCTCGGTCTGTCAGCACTGCTACGGCTGGAGTCTCGCCCACTTGCAAATGGTGGACATGGGAGAAGCGATCGGCATTATTGCAGCTCAGTCGATCGGGGAACCGGGAACCCAACTCACCATGCGTACCTTCCACACAGGTGGCGTATTCACCGGAGAAGTGGCGAAACAAGAACGCGCCCCCTTCCCGGGCGTAGTGAAATTCAAGAATTTGCGCACCCGCTCGTTCCGCACCAGACACGGCGAAGAAGCACTGGTGGCAGAAAACAACGGCAAACTTGTATTTGAGGGCGACGGCTTTGAAGAAGGAAAATCCGGCGCCAAAAATCAAAAACTGAAAATCGAATTGGCGATCGTCCAGGGTTCTACTCTGATGGTCAAAGACGGACAGCGCGCCATTCCCGGTCAAGTTTTGGCAGAAGTGCCGATCGTCGGTCGCGCCGCCCGCAAAACTACGGAAAAAGTCACTACGGACGTAGCCTCCGACTTAGCCGGAGAAGCCAAATTTGCTGATTTGGTGCCAGAAGAAAAAACCGACCGCCAAGGGAACACAACCCGCACAGCCAGCAAAGGCGGGCTGATTTGGATTCTCTCAGGAGAGGTCTACAACTTGCCCCCCGGCGCCGAACCAGCGGTGAAAAATGGCGATCGCATTCCGGCCGAAAGCGTCATTGCCGAAACGAAACTCGTCTCCGAACACGGCGGCGTAGTCCGTATCGCTGACCCGAGAGAAATCGAAATTATCACCGCGCAAGTCCTGCTCGACCAAGCCATCGTGCGGGCCGAAAGCGCAGGCGGCCGCGACCACTACACGATCGAAACAGCTTCTAAGCAGCGGTTTTCGCTGAAGACGGCTCCCGGGAGCAAGGTGATTAACGGGGAAGTGGTGGCGGAACTGCTCGACGACAGCTACCGCACAGCGACAGGGGGCATTGTCAAGTACGGCGGGGTGGAAGTCCACAAGCGCGGCAAAGCTAAACTTGGCTACGAAGTCGTCAAAGGCGGGACTCTGCTCTGGATACCGGAAGAGTGCCACGAGGTGAATAAGGATATTTCTCTGCTGCTGGTGGAAGATGGCCAGTACGTGGAGGCGGGTACTGAGGTGGTTAAGGATATTTTCTGCCAAACCAGCGGGGCAGTGGAAATCACTCAGAAAAATGACATCCTCCGGGAAATTGTGATTAAACCGGGGACACTCCATGTGGTTGACCGCCCGCCGCTAACTCTCGGGGAAGGTCAAATTGTCAACGCGGGTCAAGAGATTTTCCCGGGCTTGATTGCCGAAGAGTTGGGCTATGCCGAGTATATCGAAACTCCTGAGGGCCCGGCTTTGCTGCTGCGGCCTGTGGTGGAATTTCCAGTACCTGACAAGCCGCCGGTGCCTTCTCAGACGGCGCTGAATGAGTCAATCTCTTTGAAAGCGGTGCAGCGACTGCCCTATAAGGATGGGGAGCGCGTCAAATCGGTCGAGGGATTGGAACTGCTGCGGACTCAGCTTATTTTGGAAATTGGTTCCGGAGCTCCGCAATTGGCGGCGGATATCGAGCTGCTGCCGGATGAGGAAGATGCTATGGCTTTTGGGGCTGACGGTTCGGGACCGGCTTGGGGTTCGCCTGAAGACGTTAGTGCGTCGCAAGAGTTGGCGATGACTGTGGCCGATGGGGGCGATCGAGCTTCAAAAACTTTCCGCTTGCAGTTGGTGATTTTGGAATCGCTGGTAATTCGGCGGGACGTGTCTGCCGATCCGACTCAGGGCAGCACTCACACGCGGCTGTTGGTGGAGGATGGGCAGTCGATCGCGCCCGGGGCAGTAGTCGCCCGCACCGAGATTCTCTGCAAAGAAGCGGGTATCGTTCGGGGCATCCGCGAGGGACTTAACGAACCCGTGCGCCGACTGTTGGTAATGCGGGATGCGGATTCTATTTCGATCTCTGTGGCGGGTACGCCGGATGTGAGTCCAGGTCAACTGCTGGTGGCTGGTACTGAAATAGCTCCGGGGGTTGTTCTTGAAGAGTCCGGCCAAGTTGTGAAGGTTGTACCTGCGTCGGAGACAGAACCGGCGAAACTCTTGCTCAGAGTGGCTCGCCCTTACCGGGTTTCGGCCGGTGCGGTGCTGCACGTAGACGACGGCGATTTGGTGCAGCGGGGTGACAATTTGGTGATTCTGGTGTTTGAGCGGGCAAAGACTGGGGATATCATTCAGGGTTTGCCACGGATTGAGGAACTTCTCGAAGGTCGCAAGCCGAAGGAAGCCTGTATTTTAGCCAAGCGGCCGGGAACGGCTCGGGTAGTTACGGATGATGATGTTGTGGAACTGGCGGTGATTGAGGATGATGGCCGGATTGAGGAGTATCCTTTGTTGCCCGGTCAAAACCCGATCGTTTCCGACGGACAGCGCGTGGGCGTTGCCGAAGCTTTGACCGACGGGCCTGCTAACCCTCACGAAATTCTAGAGGTGTTCTTCCACGTGCTCAAGGAGCGGCAGCCTACTTTTGAGGCGGCTTTGGAGAGTTTCCAACAGGTGCAGACATTTTTGGTGAATGAGGTGCAGTCGGTTTATCAGTCTCAAGGCGTGGATATTTCTGATAAACACATCGAAGTAATCGTCCGCCAGATGACTAACAAGGTGAGGATGGAAGATGGCGGCGATACTACTATGCTCCCGGGCGAGTTGGTGGAATTGCGGCAGGTTGAGCAGGTGAATGAGGCTATGTCAATTACTGGTGGAGCGCCTGCGGATTATACTCCGGTGTTGCTGGGGATTACTAAGGCTTCGCTGAATACTGATAGCTTTATTTCTGCGGCTTCGTTCCAGGAGACTACGCGGGTATTGACTGAAGCTGCGATCGAAGGTAAGTCTGACTGGCTGCGCGGTCTGAAGGAAAATGTCATCATCGGCCGCCTAATTCCTGCAGGTACTGGGTTCAATGCCTATGAGGATGCTGGGGTTCAGGATGCGGGTTTTGATGGTGCTGTGTTTGATGAGGACATCCACGATTTGCAGGAGGATGTGGTTTTGGACGATCGCACTGCACGTCGCGCTTATACGATCGAGAGCGGTTTTGAGATCGGGCGCGGGTCAGAGCTTGAGGCTGATGAGGATTTTGAAGAAGTTGAGGTTGATGATGACGATTTTGTCGCTGAGACTGAGGATGATGCCTTGGGGCCTGATGCTGACGATGATGATGATATCGGTTTTGACTTCGATGAGGACGAAGACTAATAATAGTTTTGAGATTGCATGAATGAGTGAATAGCGTTGCGATCGCTGAGGAGAGGTTCCTCGCCGCAACGCACTCTTCGATCTCATGAGTTGAAAAATCTCAAATTTTTCCTCACTCATTAAAAGTCAGAACTCGTCGCATTGTGCGATCGGGATCTCCAAAGGAAAAAGGAAGAAGGAAGAGTCAGAATTCAAGAAAACTTTGTAATTCAAGAGTTTTAATGGTTTGTTGTTTCAAACAAAAAATTCTTTCTTCCTTCTTCCTTTTTCCTTCTTCCTTCTTATTCCCACTTAATGTATGGTTCACTCAATCAGGCAGCAAAGCCTTGATCTGATCGACAAACTCTTGATGGTCTACCACAGGTTTAGAGATGTAACCATCAGCACCGCTTTGATCCAGAAATGTTTCTTTATCACCGGCCATCGCGTGAGCAGTCACCAAAATAATCGGCAGCGAGGCCGTTTGCGGGTCAGCTTTGAGCAGTTGAGTAATCTTAATGCCGTCAACAGATTTCCCCTGGTACACGCTGCGGGAAAGTGACACATCCATTAAAATCAAATCAGCTTCGCCGTTTGCAGCAATCTGCATCACCTCTTCAACATTTTCCGTGTGCTTCACGGCTAAGCCCCCCCGCTTAGTCAGAATTTTGGAAAAAACCCGAGCATTAACCAAATCGTCCTCTACAATCAGAACGGTTTTCATAAATAAATATGGGAAGTATAGAAACTTTGTGACTTTAGTCCAAAGAGGAACACGGCACGGGGAGTACATTCCCCGTCAAAAATGCAGAGTTTTTAGCGCCATCAGCCGGGAACCCTGCAAAACCCGTATGTATATCTTTGATCTACTAGGTGTCAGAAGGTGTAAAGATGCCTAGAAGCATCCAGTACCATCATCATTTAGACTACTACACACAGACAGTTTAGTTGTTTTTTATAACTAGACCTGACACTGGTGAGAGTCTCAAGATTCTCAGGTAGCAGGTTTCTAGTACAATCTTGGGCGCATGGACGATGCCTAGAAACCGGGTTCTCGATCGTTTCGGCGGGCTATAACGAAGTATTGCTACGAAAAACCCGGTTTCTGACTACCCGTGCGTCCAGGACTATAGTATCCTCTCTTTCGGTCAAGCCTCCGGCTTCTACCATTTTAGATTTTAGATGGGGAATGAGTGACTGGATATGGGTTTGGATCGCCGGCCTACAGTTGCATTCTTTTTTGAAACTGATATGAGAGTCGGGGATGTGTGACAATTATTTTCTTTCCTGCTCTTAGAATCAAGCCGTGTTTATTAACATACTCCCGCCGCAGCATTCGGAGTAGCGAATCTAGCGGGGATTGTTGGAAATTCCTAATTCTCAGTTTTGACCGATCGAGACGGCTTAAAATATCGACGCTTCCGTTCATCAAGCGGAGGTCAGACTAGGAGATGTCGCGATGAGAGCTTTTGACTGCTGAATTCTTCAATATCGCCATTTTTGACACTCTCAAGCGAGTCACCGCGACGCTCCATTCTGGAATAAGCCAAAACTTGGACTTCACTCGTAGTCCAGACACCTCTACACGCTCAAAACAAGTACCCCTACCAGAGGTATTGCAATTGGGCTTACTTTTTTTTTAATGCTTTCCGAGTCGATCGCGCTTGCCAAAATGCGCTAGGCTCTATCTTCTACCAGTGCTGATTGATCAACGCTACGGCTGTACCGAGACGAGATCGATCGGGCTTTTCTCCTGAAGAGAATATTTCTTCGCGTAGATGGTTATTTCTAATTGCAATTAAATTCTATCATAGATTGACGGGGACTAAAGTCCCTCGTGACGCTTTGCTAGGAAGGGCTAAAGCCTCATTACGTTCTGAGCTTCTGGCATTCGGTGTTCTCCTGTGAATCAACCTTCTGACGGCGGGCAGTAAATAGACAGGTAGGCGCAAATGAAGGCAACATAGAGGTTAGGGTAAGAGTGGAGAGTAAGAGGCAAGCGTTGCCCGTCTTCGGCACTCTGATTCTGCTTTCACAAGTTAAGTTTATTTTTATTCTCCAACTGGGCGGCTGGGCCGAACTTTCGGTTCGCCTGCGGCAAACGCTTTTCACTCGAGACAGGCAACCTCGGCATTATTGACAGAGGCTGTCTTCACTCAGGAATTAACGGACACAAGGACTCATGGCTAAACAACTCAACCTACTTTCCGGGCAAGTAATTTCTACGCCTCTGCACGCCGAGATGCAGCAATCGTACCTCGAATATGCCATGAGTGTGATCGTCGGGCGAGCTTTGCCTGATGTCCGCGACGGTTTAAAACCGGTTCACCGTCGAATTTTGTACGCGATGCACGAACTCGGTCTGACGCCAGACCGACCTTACCGCAAGTGCGCGCGGGTCGTTGGAGATGTTTTGGGAAAATATCACCCTCACGGCGACCAATCGGTTTACGACGCTCTGGTGCGCATGGTTCAGGAGTTTTCGAGCCGCTATCCTTTGCTTGCGGGTCACGGCAATTTCGGTTCGGTGGACAATGACCCGGCTGCTGCTATGCGCTACACGGAAACTAGGCTGGCACCGATCGCCCACGAAGCTATGCTAACCCAAGTCGGCGATGCAACTGTTGATTTTACTGCTAACTTTGACAGTTCGCAGCAGGAACCGACTGCGCTGCCTGCTCAGTTGCCGTTTCTGTTACTCAACGGCTGTACTGGCATTGCTGTGGGGATGGCAACTAATATCCCGCCGCACAATTTGGGGGAGGTGGTAGACGGTTTAATTGCTTTGATTGAAAACCCGGAACTATCGGACGAGAAGTTGATAGAACTGATTCCGGGCCCTGATTTTCCGACCGGAGGGGAAATCGTCGCTACAGAGGGCATTGTTGACGCCTACACTAAGGGTCGAGGCAGCATTGCGGTCAGGGGTGTTGCTGGGGTGGAAGAGGTGCCAGGTAATCGCAAGGTGCGCACTAAAACGGCGATCGTGGTCACGGAGTTTCCGTTTCAGGTAAATAAGGCGGCTTGGATTGAAAAGGTGGCGGAGTTGGTCAATTCCGGCCGCCTCGACGGTATTTCTGATTTGCGTGACGAGAGCGATCGCGAAGGCATTCGAGTTGTGATTGAACTCAAGCGGGAATTTACCCCTGAAGCGGTTCTCGCTCGCCTTTACCAACAAACTGACCTGCAAACAAATTTTGGCGCGATTTTGCTGGCAATTGTTAACGGTCAACCGCGACAGTTGACGCTGAGACAATTGTTGCAGGAATTTCTGGATTTCCGGGAAGTGACTCTTACCCGCCGCTACAATTACGAGTTGCAGGCTGCGGAACGCCGCTGTCATATTGTCCAAGGCTTAATGTTGGCTTTGACAAATCTCGATACAGCGATCGACATTCTCAGAAATTCTCCTGACGGCTCTACTGCTAAGCAAACTTTGCAAGTTCGCCTCAATTTGAGCGAAAGTCAAGCTGATGCTATTTTGGCGATGCCGATGCGCAGGCTGACTGGTTTGGAAAGGCAAAATTTGCAGTCTGAGTTTGATGAGTTGATGGCTAATATTCAAGAATTGCAGCGGTTGTTGAGCGACAGGCGCGAACTTTTGAAGGCTTTAAAGAAGGAATTTCGATCGCTCAAACGCAAGTACGCTGACCCCCGCCGCACTAAATTCGCCAATGGAACTGGACGCGCAGCAAACGCCGAACCACAATTTTCTGGTAAGAAAAATTCTGCGGTGAAGCAGTTGTCGCCGGCAACGATTCAGCCTAACTTATTGCCCGTTCTAGAGGCAGAGGAAACTATAGTTGAATTTTCGCACAAGCAGTACGTGCGGCGCTTGCCCGCTGGCGAACGGCCTCGCTCGAAAAGTCGCGAAAAATCGGTTTCAGCTTTAGAAAAAAATGAAGATTTTATTGTTACCGCAAAGCAGACGAAAACCGATCGCACTTTGGTCATCTTAACTCCTAACGGCAAAGCTTACCCGCTGAAAGTGGCCGATATTCCTAGTAGTAGCCCAAAAGACCGGGGAACGCCGATCGTTAGTTTGTTGTCGCCGAGTGCTACTAAAGAAAGTGCCGGTCGCGCTTTGTCGGAAATCACAGTTGCACACTTTATTTTGCCGGAAAATTCGGAAGCGGCGGATTTAGTAACTCTGACTCAGCAAGGGAAAATTAAGCGCTTGCCGATGCAGGAATTTGCTGATTTGACTAATCGCGGCGTTACTGTTGTTAAACTCAAGGAGGACGATCGGCTGCGCTGCGCCAGTCTGGGCAAAGTCGGCGAGCAAGTGGCGATCGCAACTTCAGGAGGCCGAGTCCTCCGGTTTGATATCGATGACGAACAACTGCCGCCAATGGGCCGCGCCGCCCAGGGTTCTCAAGTAACCAGGTTGCGGAAGCAGGAACAGTTGGTGGGCTGCATCACTCTCGACCCGGACGACAGTTTGGTGCTATTTTCGGAGTTGGGTTGGGCAAAACGAATGCCTGCAGGTTCTGTCAGACTTACTAACCGAGGTGAAATTGGCACTCAAGCTTTTCGTTTCTCAGAGCCTAAAGATGCTTTAGTTGGCTTGCTGCGGGCTGTTCCCGATACGGATGTCAAACTTTTAACTAATTCTGGCCGTCTACTGCGATCGGCTATTGATGCTATAGCTTTTTGGGGGAAAGATTCTGGGGGCGATCGAGTTTTTGACCTCAATCCGGGTGAAAAAATTATCAAAGTTATCAGCAGTCAATAGTTCTTAGTCATGGGTCATTCATTGTGTCATTATTCGCTGTGAGTCAATTAAAGATTGCCTTTGTTGTCTTCGAGCGTATACGTCCAATTCCATTCCCCATTAAGCCTTGTTCCCAGGCAAAGCCTGGGAATACATACCCGGAGGCTCTGCCTCCAATTCCCCAATCTAAAATCTAAAATCTAAAATCTAAAATTGTTTGATGGCGCAAGTTGTATTAGAAAATATCTACAAAAGTTTTCCGCTCCGCCAAGGAGAACAGGAAAAAGAAGCAAACAGCGTCGCAGAAAGTGTCTCGCCTGCGGCCGATCGCCCTTCCTCTAACAGCGTTTTGCGCCGCATTAACCTGACGGTCGAAGACGGGGAATTCATGGTGCTGGTGGGGCCTTCTGGCTGCGGAAAAAGCACTTTGCTGCGATCGATCGCCGGTTTGGAAGTTTTGACGGCCGGCAATATTTGGGTTGGCGATCGGGTGGTTAACGATTTGCCTCCTAAAGACCGAAATATCGCTATGGTATTTCAAAATTATGCTCTCTATCCTCACTTAACAGTTTACGATAATCTCGCCTTTGGATTGCGTCGCTCCGAAAGGGAGAAAGAGGAAGGAAGAAGGAAGAAGGAAGAAGGAAGAAGGAAGAAGGAAGAAGGAAGAGAGAAGAAAGTAGAAGGGATAAGGGGGAAGATACAAGGAGAAGAAGGAAGCATCCAGAAGAGAGAAAAAATTAGGAAGAAGGTAGAAGAGGTTATTAATTATTTAGCTTCTAATTCTTTTAAAAATCATCTAGTTTATCCTTTGTTTGAGGACTTTTTAGGAGGAGCGACTCGCAAGCTGCCTCCGGGTTTGCGCTATTTGTCGGAACGGGAAAAGGCAGTAGGAGAACGAGTCCTGAAAGTAGCTGAATTATTGCAAATAGAATCTCTTTTAAATCGCTTGCCGAAACAACTTTCGGGAGGGCAAAAGCAGCGCGTAGCTTTGGGTAGGGCAATGGCTCGAAATCCTGAGGTGTTTTTGATGGACGAACCGCTATCGAATCTTGATGCGAAATTGAGGGCGGAAACTCGATCGCAAATTGTGCAGTTGCAGCGACAGTTGGGAACTACAACTATTTATGTGACTCACGACCAAACTGAGGCGATGACTATGGGCGATCGGATTGCTATTATGAATAGAGGTCAGCTTCAGCAAGTAGCTCAACCTCTAGAGCTTTACAACAAGCCGGCTAATTTGTTTGTTGCTGAGTTTATCGGTTCTCCGCCGATGAATTTTTTGTCGGTGGAATTTAGCGCTCCGCTGTTGATTTCTCACCCGCAATTTCGCTTTACTTTACCCGATATTTGGGCAAAAAGTCTACAACAATATGACGGGCGAGGGCTAATTTTGGGCATTCGGCCGGAACATCTGAGCATTCACCCTCCTGCTACCAAAAATCTTTCGGTACAAGTGGAAATTGTAGAGGCTTTGGGACACGAAACTTATTTGCGGGTCTGTTTGACGGATGCTCCGGCCGTGCGGATGCAAGTGCGGGTTCCGCCTGAGCGATCGATCCGAGTTGGCGAGGAGCTTTGGTTGGCCATCGCCCATGACAAAATTCACTTGTTCGACCCCGATACTGAATTGGCTATTTTTCCTGTTAGGTAAAATCCTCAAGGTCGATCGACCGTTTTGACCGATTTTATACTTCACAAAGTTGAAGTTTTTTCAAGTCACTGTTATATTAATTTACATAAGCCTTACAAAAGTTAACGAAAGGAGTTCGCACTATGCAAGAACAAAAACGCAACGCTTGGAACTGGGGCTTCAGCGAAGGAGCCGAAAATTGGAACGGTCGTTTGGCGATGATTGGTTTCTCTGCCGCTGTCATAATCGAATTGGTTTCCGGTCAAGGCCTGCTTCACTTTTGGGGCCTGATGTAATTTTCTAGTTAAGACTTTTGTGACACTGCAAAGCTTGGGAGTTCCGTAACGGACTCCCTAAATTTTGGCAGCGCGATTTGGGCAACAAATAGCCACTTGATCCGTGCAGTTAGCAGCACAAAATTTAACAGCTATAGCCCAAACCGGGGCGGGGGGTCTCCCCCCCAAAAAAGAGTGCGAATCACTCTTTTGGGTGATGCTAGAAAATTACTCTAGCGGATATATTCTTTTAAGATGCTGTTGCGGTTGGGATGGCGCAACTTCCGCAGGGCTTTAGCCTCGATTTGGCGAATCCGCTCGCGGGTGACGTTAAAGATTTGACCAATTTCCTCCAAGGTCTTCATCCGTCCGTCATCTAAGCCGTAACGCAGCCGCAGTACATCCCGTTCTCGGGGGCTGAGAGTATCCAAAACGCTTTCCAAGTCTTCCCTGAGCAAGTTTTTTGAGACTTGATCTTCTGGTGTTTCCCCGTCTGATTCAATAAAATCTCCCAGACGTGAGTCTTCCTCTTTGCCGATCGGAGTTTCTAGAGAGATTGGCAACTGTGCGGACTTAGCAATGAACCGCAACTTCTCGATCGTCATCTCCATGCGGGTAGCAATTTCTTCTTCCGTAGGCTTGCGACCCATTTCCTGAGACAGGAGTTTGGTAGTTTTCTTGATCCGCGAAATGGTTTCGTAAAGGTGAACCGGCAGGCGGATAGTGCGCGATTGGTCGGCGATTGCCCGGGTGATGGCTTGACGTATCCACCAAGTTGCGTAGGTAGAAAACTTGTAGCCTTTTTCGTGATCGAATTTTTCAGCCGCCCTGATCAGACCTAAAGAGCCTTCCTGAATCAAATCTTGGAAAGACAAACCGCGATTCATGTATTTTTTGGCGATCGACACCACCAAACGCAGGTTTGATTGCACCATTTTTTCCTTTGCCCGACGGCCGACGTGGAGTCGGTGACGGAATGCAGGGAGTGCCATATCTACAGCATTAGCCCATTCGCTGTCTTTGGGTTCGCGGTCTAACTCTTCAAGCAGTTGTTCTCGAACTCGCTCTAATTCCAGCAAATCTGCAATCTTGCGCGCTAGTTCAATCTCTTCGTCAGCTCGCAGCAGTCGAATCCGACCGATTTCTTGCAGGTAAAGACGAATAGAGTCTTCAGTATAATGCTTTTTCTTTGCCTGTGCCCGACGACGGGCTTTGGCACCTTTGCCAGATTTAGTGTCTTCCTCAGATTGAGAATCTAAGAATTCTTCTCTATCGTCTTCTTCGTCGATAAAGAGTTCCAACTCGCTCTCAGGTAGAACGCTTTCGGCGCTCCGAAGCAACTCGATAGTTTCCATTTGGGGTGTGATTGTGGTTTCGAGTACGGTGTTAGCCTGGATCATGCCGTCTTCCTCATGCTCCTGAATTAAAGAATAAATAACAGTGGAATAGTGTCTGTTTGTAGTTTAGACAAGTTAGCCAGTATTGACATTCCCGCAGGAAGAAATAGTGGGATTTTCGGTCGGCTAGCTGGATATGTTACCGAAACTGCACCAGTTTTATGAGTCAAAGTTCCAGTTATGGTTTGAAGCAGGGAGCGCATTCAATCGATCGCAAAGTTTAACATCGCGACATGGGATTGAGCGTGCGGCTTTTTCTTTCGGAGCGAGTTACCACATTATCTGCGATACCTTGCCCAGAGAAGCAAACCATGAAATGCGATCGATCGCACCTCAAAAAATACTAACTTTTTTACTCTGTACTTCGATCTTTTACCAGTACAAGTTTTCCGGCACGGAACCCTCTAACTTTTGTGTTCGATGTGTCGAACTTTTTATGCGCCTGGTGCTTTCATGATGTTGTCAGACATGACAGTTTCATGGCAAATTTTCGCCACCTTGGATGCGGGTCTGCTGGCTCAAATGCAACAGCAGAGATTCAAAACACCAAACGGGGAGAATCGGATCTTGCAAAGACCTTTCCGATTGTAGCCTTTCTCACAAAAAATGGAAGTTGTTTTCCATTGTTTGTCAAGAACTAGGAAAACTCTATCAGCTTAGCTTGACAATAGGGAATCGTGTCTAAATCTGCTAAATCCTGAGAATGGCCAGTAAAAACTTTGGCACAATCGAACGGCGCTGTTTTCTGCGCATATCTGGGTGAACGGCTGCGGCGTAGTTGGCCAGACAGTTAGCAGACAGTTTTTGACTTGCCGGAATTGGGACCAATACAATCCGTGTAGATACACCCATCATTACCCTGTTTCCCTGAATTGAATCATACGCAATGTGCGATTGAATAAAGCTCGTAGCTTTAGTTTTAAGCCGACAACTCTGGATTAGAGACCGACTCTGACCCCAAATGAAGCGTTGCGGGTTGAGTAATGCAACAGGGGCTTTCATTGTTAAGTTAGCTCAAATCTCAGAAATTGGGTTTAATTTTGACGTTAAATCACATTAAGTTCTTAACGTCACTTTCTCATTTAAGCAGTTCGACACGAGTTTGTCGCGTCAGCGGCAAAAACCACCCGGATAAATTCTACTGAGACTTAACGCAATGCGCAATGCTCGGCTGCAAACTGCTCTAAAATTTGTTGACTTCCGGCTGGCACTTGCGCGATCGCACTTTCTCACAAAAACCACAATTCGCCATCTTCCGGAAGTATAACTTCACGATTCCTTTAAATATATCGTAACAGTGTGAAGATTTAATAAAGCCCTTTAATCAATTTTAGGTAGCATTCTCGAATTGTCTTGATAATTTCAAGCAGACGGAACAAAATCCACAGAGGGCGTTGCTGCAACTGCCTGCAGATGATAACTCTGCAAGGGAAGGAAAATTTACCAGTTAGCGATGTGCTTGCTCTTGTTGGACAAGGCATAAGCTGCTGGATGCACTTAAAGATTTGGAGCGGTAGGACGCTGGTGCGATGCTCAAAGTTTTGTTATTATTTACAGAGCTTCCTCAGAAAGAACGTATCCGGGCTTTATTTTCTACCCGCCTTTAAATTATGTGGCTTGACTGTTAAGGGATGAAGCTATCAAGAAAAATTTCCGCTCTGTGTCTATATTGACAACCCAAGGAAGGTTTACTAGAAAAAAATCACCTTTGCAAGAGAAAAATTCAGTAATTAATCGGGGCGATATTATCATCTTTTTATAGCGCGTGTTTGTAGTCAGGACTTCAATTTTTTTTTGTGAATAAGGACTAAAGTCCTGACTGCGAACTTAATTTAACCGCGACACAAATTACTGCTGATTCCGCAGCCGAGGGTTAACAAACTCGTTTAATCCTTCCCCCACCAAAGACAGTCCCACTACCATTAAAGTCATTGCCAAACCGGGAAACAAAGCTGTCCACCAAATGCCGGTAGGTAGCGCATCTAAAGCTAAACGCAAGTCGTGTCCCCATTCGGGAGTTGCTTCGGGAAGTCCTAATCCGAGAAATCCTAAACCTCCTAATGTTAAAATTGCATCGGCAGCGTTGAGGGCAAACAGCACCGGTACGCTCTGAATCACATTCAGAAACAGGTAGCGCGAAAGCACTGTCCAAGTGTCAGCACCCATTGCTCGCGCGGCTTCGACAAATAATTCGGTTTTGACGCTGACGGTGTGATTCCTGACGACGCGGTAGTATTGAGGGATGTAGGAAATGCTCAGGGCGATCGCAGCATTCAAAACTCCTTTTCCCACTACAAACGCTAGCGTCAGAGAAAGCAGCAGCCCCGGCAAAGTATAAATTGTATCCATTAAAAATAACAATACTCGATCGAGCTTACCGCCCAAATAACCGCTAACCAAACCCAGCGGCACACCGATAAACAAACTCAAAGCAGTGGCTAAAATTACCACTTGCCAAGCCGCCCGAGAAGCAAACAGCGTGCGGGAAAACACATCGTAGCCGCTGCGGCTAGTACCGAACCAATAATTCGCCGACGGCGGTTCGTGGATGGGGTTAATCAAAGCCTCAGTAGGATTTTGCAGCCATCCCCAAGCTTGCATAGCTGGAGACAAGGTGGCTACTAATACAAACACGGCAGTTATTGTCAAACCTGCCCACATCATTTTCATTGACAGGCTTGACGGTGAGGCACTGTTGAGAAATCGCGGCAGTCGGAGGCGGCTTTGAGCCATAATGACGATCGACCAATATAAGACTTTTAGATTTTAGTAGGACTCAGGCGAAAAAACCCGGAACTGTTAAAAATCCTCTTTCTTATTCGCCAAACACTCGCGAGAAACCGGGTTTTTTCGCGGGATGCAGCTAAAAAAAAAATCGGTTTCTCCCCTGCACGGGACTGGCGCGCAGGGGAGAAACCGGGTTTTTGGCAGGTAGGACGCAAGTCGAGTTTAGGTTAAATTTCCCTTGGCGAATCTCAAATCTAAAATCGATCGAATGTCCTACAAATTACTGGCAATTAACTCGCGGTACTGGCTTTTCGGCTTAACTCCTTTGAGCTCAGCTACCAAATCTTTGTCTTTGAAATACTGAATCGTCGGCGTACCAATCACGCCAGCATTTTCAGCAATGTCTGGATCTTCTTCAATGTCGATTTCCACGTAGTGGATTTTGCCCTCGAACTCATCTACTACTTTGCTCAAAATCGGCTTGAGGCTGTGACAAGGGCCGCAAGTCGGAGCGGAATATTTGACCACAATCAACCGATCGCTATCGTGGAACAACTTCCGCAAAGCATAACCTCCTTCGTGGCGCGTGTCTGTGATATCAAAGTTCTCACTGGTTTTGCGAACTTTTTGAGCTTCCGGCGCTGCTGTGGGTTGCTCGGATTCCTCGGTTTGATGGAATTCCTGCGTTAAATTGTTGACTGAGAGCCAACGTTCTGCCAGCATCGCTCCCATACAACCGCTACCGGCCGCGGTGATGGCTTGGCGAAACTCGTGGTCTTGCACGTCGCCGACGGCGTAAACTCCCTCGACGCTAGTTTCTACCGAACCGTGTTTGGTAACGATATAGCCTACTTCGTCGAGTTCTAACTGACCTTGGAAAAGTTGAGTGTTGGGAGTGTGACCGATCGCGTAAAACAATCCTTTCACCAACAAATCGCTCTCGGCGCCGGTCTCGATATTTCTAATTCTCACCCCGTCCATTTTGCCGCCCGGTTCGCCCAAGATATCCACTGCTTCGGTGTTCCAGTGCACGGTAATTTTGGGATTGCTCAGCACTCGGTCTTGCATGGCCTTGCTGGCGCGCATCCGATCGCGCCGCACCAGCATATGTACGTGAGAGCCGTATTTTGTCAAATAAATAGATTCTTCCGCGGCCGTGTCGCCCGCGCCGATGACAGCTAAATCTACTCCTTTAAAAATTGGGGTAGCGCCGTCGCAAATCGCACAGGCAGAAATACCGTGACTCCAAAATACGTGTTCGCTAGGCAGCCCCAGCCTTTTCGCCGTCGCGCCTGTAGCGATTACTATCGTGTGGGTTTTGATTTCTCTATCTTCCGATCGCACGGTAAACGGCCGCTGGCTCAAATCCACCGAAATTACATCTTCTGTGTATAATTCGGCACCCCAGCGCGCTGATTGAGCTTTCATCCGATCCATGAGCTGTGGCCCGGTGATGCCTTCGGGAAAGCCGGGAAAGTTTTCGACTTCTGTGGTGGTCATCAGTTGACCGCCGGGGACGCCTCCCGCTTGGTAGCCTTCAAACACTAAGGGTTTCAGGTTTGCCCTCCCGGCGTAGATTGCTGCTGTGTAGCCTGCAGGGCCTGAGCCAATAATTACTAGGTTCTCTACGGTTTCGTTGGTCATAGCTATTTAATTAAACTCATAACGACTTCGCTTTACTAATTCTAGCAGAGTTTGATCGAGTTTGGTTGATGCCATTGTGCGATCGAGCATCTATATCTATTGTTGAGGGTCGATCGGTCTTCGGGGCAACTCCAGCTTGTTTTATAAGCAAAAACAATCTAAAAGTCGATTTAGTTTTAAATGTTCGATCTATTTTGACCGCTGAAATCTTAAGCAAATCTAAAGATGACCAAAATTATTGACTTCATTCTCAATTATTTTACCTGTTTACTCGCTTTGAGGCTTGTGGTACGATTTTCACAATCCAGCGGCATTATGACTAATTTAAGTTTTTGACGCTGAAAGCTTTTAAAATCCTAAAATTAACGAACTCTGCAAATGTAATAAATACAATTGTTTATGCAAAATCCGCATTTTCTGGTTTAAGAATTGTAACGGAGATTGGGTAAATTTGACAAAATACATGATTTGTGGTATTAAAAATGCGATCGGGGGAAATTAGAAGGAAATTTTTAACCGCTTCGGAAGCACAGGCGGGACGCCCGTGCCACGATAAACATAGAATTTTGTAATTGTGTCTGAATGGATAAAATCAAGATATTGTTTGTGTGCAGTCAGAATAAGTGGAGAAGTTTGACTGCCGAGAAAATATGCCAGAAAGTTAGCGGCTACAGCGTGCGATCGGCTGGAACGGAAAAAGGTGCAAGAATTAGAGTAACTGAGGGTCTTGTCGGTTGGGCGGATTTGATATTTGTGATGGAGAAGAAGCATGGCGATCGACTTCGCAGCAAATTTCCCGAAAGCCTCGAAGGCAAGAAAGTTATTTGCCTGCAAATCCCGGACAATTACCAATATATGGAACCGGAGTTAGTCGAGCTTTTGCAAGCGAAACTCAACCCCTATATGGAAATGCCAGATAACGAGATAAATTTTATGCAGCGAGTTTTGGAACCGGAAGTGATGGATTCCTTGGAAGAGGCGATCGAATACGATTCGATGGATTTTGCGGAGGTTAATGCTGCTTTTGCTCAGAGTGCTGTGGCGTTGGGGCCGGTTTTTGGAAACGTTTTGGATGCGGGGACGGGTACGGCGAGAATTCCGATCGCAATTTCTCAACTCCGGCCAGCATGGAAATTGACTTGCATCGATTTGTCGGCAAATATGCTGAAAGTCGGGGCAGAAAATGTGGAAAAGGCGGGCGTGCGATCGCAAATCAGTCTCGAATTAATTGATGCTAAGGCAATGCCTTACCCTGACAACTATTTTGACATGGTGATTTCTAACAGCATTATCCACCATTTGCCCGATCCGCTGCCGTTTTTGCAGGAAGTCAAGCGGGTGTTGAAGCCGCAGGGAGCAATTTTTTTGCGGGATTTGCTGCGGCCGGAAAAAGCGGCAATCAGGGATAATTTAGTCAAGCTGTATGCGGGAGATTGCAACGCGCATCAGAAACAGTTATTCAGCGATTCGTTGCAAGCAGCATTTACGCTGGATGAAGTTGAGGAGACGATCCAAAATGCCGGGTTGGATGGGTTGAGAATTTATGAATCTTCCGACAGACATTGGACGGCAGAACGTGCTTGGTGCGACTCTTTGTAGCCACGGGACGATCGCCCGATAAAATTTTACACGCAGTATTGCACACCTTCAAGCTAAATACTTGCCCAAATCCGAGCAACTGCGGAACCGACCCACGACGCTTTTATTGTCAATTGGGAAGCAGGCGAACAATAACCTAGGAATTCAGACGCTGTTTGTCAGGCATAATCGATTCATGCTCCTTTCCAAAATTGTCTAATCAATTTATTGTTTAGTCAAGATGCTTAAGCATCTTATATAAAAAATGTGCGATCGAGGATATGCCGAAAAAGCCCGTTCCGCGACCTGAAGATGAAGAGTCGCATTTGAAGAAGCTCAGGGAAGAACTGGAGATGAGTCAGGAAGATTTGGCGCGAGAGCTTGGCGTTTCGTCGCAAACAATCAGCCGTTGGGAGTTGGGGAAGAACGTACCCACGTTCACAGTCAAGCAAATGAAAGCTTTGGAGAAATTGCTGGCTAGCATCGGCAGGTCGATCGGCGATTTGCCAGACAATCTGTGATCGAAACCATTAAACAAGCCCACGGATAAATCCGTGGAGCAATTTTTCCAATCTAAAATCTAAAATCTAAAATCTAAAATCACTCGATCGCGCCCTCGGTCTTTAGCTTGATAAAGCGCGCGGTCTGCCGCTGCAATCAAGTTTTTTTGTGCTGCGGACGATCGAGGAAACGTACTCGCTACCCCCAAACTCAGCGTCACGAGAGAACACGCCTCCGAATTAACGTGTTCGATTTCTAGTTCTTTGATCCACACTCGAATTTTCTCTGCAATCCAGACAGCTATTTCAGGCGAAGTCCGAGGCAAAATCACTGCAAATTCTTCGCCTCCGTAACGGGCTACCAGAGTCTCGCCCGAAACTTCGCCTGTCGAGTAATTTACGGCTTCCAAAATAGCTTGGGCTACCTGCTGCAAGCAAGCATCTCCCGCCTGATGTCCGTAAGTATCGTTGTATTTCTTAAAAAAGTCAACATCGCATAAAATTAAAGAGATTTCTGCTGCTGCTTCTCCCAATTCTTGCCATTTTTTCTCTAAGTATTCGTTAAAACAGTGGCGGTTGGCAACCTGAGTTAAGCCATCTAAGTTGGCAAGGCGATACAATTCCGAATTAGCTGCTTTTAATTGAGAATTAGCGGCTTCTAGCTCGCATTTCGTGAGCGCTAAGTTGTAATAAAGTTCGCTCATAAACCAAGTAGCTTGTTGGTGAATTTGGGATAAAGCTACCCACAGTTGATGCACGTCTAACAATCGGTAAACTTGAGGTTCTAACTGCACAACAATTGGCTCGTAAAGCAGTTCAGGCGGTCGCTGCACGGCTCGCTGAGCTGCCAGGACAATTAAGGCTACTCCTGGTAAAATCAAAATATCGGTTTGAGCTATTTGATACAAAGCTATAATCGGTCTGCAAGCAAATATATCTACTCCATAAGGGCGGCTCATGCGTTCCATAAATCGCCGACGCGATATCATCCCTAAAAATTCGCCATTTACGGTCAAGATAACTCCCGGAAGCAGCGGGTGAGCTTGAAAAAACCGGGCTACTTCTTTGGCTAGGGATGAAGCTTCAACTTGAAAATTCAATACAGCCAGATCCTTAAGAGTAGACTCTAAAGATAAATTTTTTGGTAGTTTTTCTGGCGAGTTAGAGGGCGAGATAAATTCAAAAGACACAGCGCAGATCCGAATAAATAAATAATAAAGAAGCAATAAAGCTAGTGTCAGGTATTAACTTATACTAACATTTATATATTAGCAGTGGCTGTATTTTTGACGACACTGTTTATTTCAAGGGATAACCTGCTGCGTTAGCTTCTGCCGTGCCTCCTGCACTGCATTGATTCATCTTCACTGAATTATAGATTTAGGGAATTATTACTCCTTTTTTGATAGTGGGCTTTTTGCGTAGTAAAAAAAACAGGTTTCTGGGCAAGTCCTCAACTCATTCACGGCGTCCACAAACTCAAGAAACCAGGTTTTTAAACCGGGCTGAAGCTGTAACGAGGCTTTGCGTAAAAAAAACGTGGTTTCTGCCACTGTTCTCAACTCAAAACTCAAAACTCCACATTCCCTCACCAGCCCCAAGTTCCTGGCCCTCCCTTAAACGGGCCGACAATATCTTTGGTAATCCAGCCGCCGTAAAAATCCCCTGGTTGAGATTGCACTAATTCGCCGTCCACATAACAGGCATCCATCTTGCTCGGATAAAAAGCTACATAATCTTTAATAGCCTCAAAGACTTGGGTGGGATTGGGATAAAACCAAGCAGCATTTACTACTTCCTTTTCTCCCACCGTCACAGTGTAATAACCGGCTTGTCCCTTCCACTCGCACCAAGAACCCCGTAAAGTTTTGTGCAAATATTCCATTTTGATGTCCTCGGGGCAGATATAGTAGGCAGGAGGGTGGCTTGTCTCCAATACCCGCTGAGGACGGCGCGTGTCGGCGATCGTCACTCCATTAAAAACTATCTGTACGTGTTTGGTCAATTCCTCAAGGCGAGGGGGACGCGGGTAATCCCAAACAGACTCTTGACCGGGGCCGGGCTCTATTCGATCGAAGTTCATTTGCACAATCTCCCCTGCAAAAAAAACACTTAGCGACTTAGCATTACAATTTAATGTACCCTTAATCGAGTCGCTGCTTCAGACCAAACCAGCTTTTCTCAACTCTTCGTAATATGAGTATTCGCGGTATAGACGTTTCCGACTACCAGCCCAATGTCAATTGGCAAGCAGTTGCCCGGGAAGGTATTACCTTCTGTTTTGTCAAATCGACGGAGGGTGCAACGTTAGTTTCCCAAACTTTTGCCCGCAATTGGGCGGCTATGAAAGCGGCCGGGATTCAACGCGGTGCTTACCACTTTTTTCGACCTGCAAGCAGCGTTCAAGGACAAATAGATTTGTTCTTGAAAACTGTCAAACTCGAAGCGGGGGATTTGCCGGCAGTCTTGGATTTAGAAACTACAGGCGGTTTGACTGTGACTCAATTGTGCGATCGAGCCGCAATTTGGTTAGAAGCAGTCGAAAAAGCCACGTTGATGCGCCCGATTATCTACACTTACCCCGGTTTCTGGGACAGCCTGGGGACAAAACGGTTTGCCGATTACCCGCTGTGGATTGCTCACTATACCAGTGCTGAGGAACCTTGGGTTCCCGGCGGCTGGAAAACTTGGACTTTTTGGCAGTACAGTGACACCGGCAGCGTGTCCGGCGTATCGGGCAATGTAGATACCAATATTTATGAAAGCGTCCGAGAAGGCGCCCTAAGTTATAAAGTTGCAGACATCCAGAAGGAATTAAGAATTAAAGGTTTTTATCAAGGCGCGATGGACGGTAAATTTGGAGCCACCACCACAGCGGCGCTCATCTCGTTTCAGAAATCTCAAAGTCTCAATCCAGACGGCATTGCAAGCCTCAAAACCTGGGCCGCTTTGATGCGAAAATCTCCCAAAGTAGTTGTCCCCCCACCAGCGCCGACACCCGCCCCGCAGCCGACTCCCACTCCAACTCCCCCTGCCATATCAGGCGTGCGGCTGACTCAGGTATTCTCGTCTTATCAAGCTAGCGCTAGCCAAGATACTGCCTTAATTTGGCTGCAAAGTCAGGTGCCTACCTCTGTTTTAGGGGACTTTGCTCAAAAATGGCGGGCAACTGCCTTACCTCCAGACACTAATTTGCGATTGATAGATGTCGGCAAATTTTATCGCGGTTTAGCACAACAAGACCAAGCTTTAGATTGGCTGCAAACACAAATTTCTCCGGCTATTCTTACCGAGTTTGCGCAAAAGTGGCGCTCTCAATCTACTGTCAATAATTCTCCGATTCGGCTGATAGATGCGTGCAAATTTTATCGGGCAGCACCCAACCAAAACCAGGCTTTAGATTGGCTGGAAGGGCGAATTTCGCCGGCAATTCTATCGGATTTTTTTCGCAGGTGGCAGAATGCCAATCGATGATAGATTAGAGATTTAAAATTGTAGATTTTAGATTGACTCTACAGATGAATCTTGCGATTTTAGATTCTTTTAGATTGTAGATTGACTCCAAAAATGAATCTGGGGGTTTGACGCCTCTGTAATTGAAAAGCCGCCAAATCGTGCTATTTGAGATTTGAGATTTGAGATTGACTCCATATCAAAACAAGTCAAATCCTCTCCCTCTGTGTCCGCATCCCCGTCGAACTCTCAAACATAACCGACAATCTCTCGCTTAGCTACAGCTTGCTGCCATCTTTGACGCCAAGAGGATTATCTGATAAAGTTATAGCGACTATCAAGGTTTTTTAATCTTATTGGGAAAAATCCAGGGCCGTGCCGAGTTTGTAAGCTGCGCCGAAAAGAGCGCCTGCACTCCAATTACCCGCGATCGAACATTTAAAACTGAGCGGGCAGCCTGTAACAATTATATCTATGGAAATCCCCTTTAACATCACCCAGTTGATGGTCATGACCGTCATCTGTGGCATCAGCGCTCAAGTTCTGGCGGCTTATCTGAAGGTTCCGGCGATCGTCTTTTTGCTGTTGTTTGGCATTTTAGCCGGCCCAGACTGCTTGGGATTGCTGCACCCCAATCTGCTGGGCAGCGGTTTGGAAGTTATGGTATCGCTTTGCGTAGCGTTAATTCTGTTTGAAGGCGGCTTGAATTTGGAATTGCGAGATTTGGGCAAAGTTTCCGGCAGCATCCGCAATTTAGTTACGGTAGGCACTTTAATTACGCTAATTGGCGGCGGAATGGCCGCACACTGGTTGGGGGAATTTCCCTGGCCGATCGCATTTCTGTATGCTTCTCTAGTAGTCGTCACCGGCCCGACAGTAATCGGCCCTTTGCTCAAACAAGTATCGGTTGACAAACAAGTCGCCGCCTTGCTAGAAGCTGAAGGCGTTTTAATCGATCCTGTCGGAGCAATTCTGGCGGTATTGGTGCTGAATATTATTTTAAACGGCAATCCTGATTTGCTGGTTTTGTTCCGAGATTTAATCGTGCGGCTTTTCGTTGGCGCAATCGTCGGAGTTGCAGGCGGTTGGCTGCTGGGATTCATTCTCAAGCGATCGCGATTTCTCTCAGAAGACCTCAAAAACTTAGTAGTTTTAGCCAGTTTATGGGGATTTTTCGGCTTAGCAGAAGAAATCCGCAGCGAATCGGGACTGATGGCAACTGTGGTATCCGGCATCGTCCTCAGAACCGCTGCTGTCCCAGAAGAAAGGCTGCTGAGGAGGTTTAAAGGTCAACTTACAGTCCTTGCTATTTCCGTGCTGTTCGTGCTGCTGGCGGCCGATTTATCCCTCGCTAGTGTGGTCGCCCTCGGTTGGGGAAGTTTGTTTACAGTTTTAGCTTTAATGTGGGTAGTGCGGCCGATCAATGTTTGGTTGTGTACTTGGAACAGCGGACTGAATTGGCGGCAGAAATTATTTATTTGTTGGGTAGCGCCGAGGGGAATTGTCTCAGCGTCGATCGCATCTTTATTTGCAATTTTGCTCACCCAGCGGGGAATCAACGGCGGAGACTCGATTAAAGCCTTAGTTTTCCTAACAATTATTATGACAGTTTTCGTCCAGGGACTAACCGCCGGACGGATGGCTCAACTTTTGGGCATCACCTCAAAATCTGTAACCGGTGCAGCAATTGTGGGGTCAAACCCTTTGAGCAGATTAATTGCTCGCTTGTTTCAAGAACGCGGAGAATCTGTGGCAATTATCGACACCGACCCGGAAGCTTGCGCACAAGCAGAACGAGAAGGTTTGCGAGTGTTTTTGAGCAGTGCTCTCGACCACAGCGTGTTAGAAGAAGCCGGACTGGATTCGATGGGAACTTTTCTGGCAATGACTAACAATGGCGAGGTAAACTTAGTGTTAGCTCAGCGAGCGGCCGAGGAGTTTGCACCGCCGAGGGTTTTGGCAATATTCCCCAAAGATCCGCAAGCAAATACGCCTGCAAATCAGGCTAAAATCAATCAAGCTTTTGTCTCCGATTTGTCGCTGAAGGATTGGAACGAATATTTGAGCGACGGCGAAGTAAAATTGGGGGAAACTGAGTTAAAAAGTGAGGGATTGCAGTTTCAGATTGCTCACTTGCAAGCTTTGGTTCAAGCCGGGGAGTTGGCGCCGCTGCTGCTGGAAAGGCAGGGGTACTTGCAAGTAGTGTCGGCGACCCAGATTTGGCAAGCGGGCGATCGAATTATTTATTTGCTGTACGATCCGACACCGAAATTGTTGAAAAGATTGTCTGGTTCGTCGCAGTCTCGTTTGACTTTGGAAAAGCATCAAGTAGTTGAAGAAGTGCCGGTTCCTCCTCCGGTTTTAGAGCCGGTTTTGGAGGAAATGGAAATAGCAAAGGATGCTGAAATTTTGCAGCCGCCAGTTTCGCGGTAAGAGCAGTATCCCCGATCGTACTGTGTAATCTGCTTGTCGCGATCGTCCTTACTCTGCCTCCCCAATTAAAGTAAATGCCGCCCAATTTCGCGGCCCAGGATGAGTTTTCATTGTAGTTAACATTGCTTGCCGAAGTGCCTGTGCTTTGTCGGGATTATTTTGCAAGTTTTGATAAAACGACTGCATCAATTCAGATGTGGGCGCATCGGGAACTGCCCATAAAGAAACAATCACACTCGGCACTCCTGCCGAAATCAAAGCGCGCGACAAGCCAATCACTCCATCCCCGGTAATCCTGCCTTCTCCGGTGTTGCAAGCACTCAAAACGACTAAGCTTGCTTGCAGTTTCATGTCGAAAATCTCTTCTGCGGTTAATAAGCCGTCATCGCTACCAGAAGGAGCCAGAGCGATCGCACTTCCCAATCCGCGCACATCATCCAGCAATCCATGCGTTGCCAGGTGAATAATCGATGCTTGGGGCATTTTTTGGACGATCGCAGCTTTTGTCCCTTGAGCGCCTGTGATGGCTTGGGTATTGAGCAGAGGCGCGATCGCTCTAGCTTCGGCTTCGGCCCCAGGTAGAGGAGACAATTGCTGTTTGGGAGCTCCCAGATAGGCAGACACACTAGGCATCGTGGGATTGCCCAAGACTAGAGCGTTACTGCTGTTGGCTGGCTTCTGTACCAACTTCTGCCGTTGCTGTCTTGTCAAATCCAAAACTTGAATCGAGGGGGCGGTGAGAATCGTGTGTTTTTGGATTAAGTAAGTACCGTTAGCATCTTGGAGAGCGGGGAAGGGCACCTGGAACAGGGAACGTTGAGGAATGAAAATGACATGGGCATTGGGATCTTTTGGCAAAAGCGTTTCAATTGGGTCAATCAGCAGTTGATGCAGTGTCGGTAAGTTGGGTTGCGGTTGAACAAAACCGGTACTGCTGCGACTGCGAACGGCAAGAAACTCCTGATTGCCAATAATTAGATCGGTTAGAGAGGCTTTGTGCTGCTGCCAGAGAGGTTTGATGTCTACCTCGCGGAATGTGATTTCGCCTGTGGGTTGAATCACCCAGATGTAGAGCGCGGATTCACGCCCTACTTGTATGCCCTGAATCTGGAAGTCCTCGTAGATGATGGAATACTGCACCAAAGTGGCGTTCTGTGCTTTGGCTATTTGGCGGATTTGATCCTGGTTGGGAGCAGTGGCGATAACCGGATTGGCAGAATCAGATGATAAGCGTTGTGTGAGTAGATCGACAAAGGCACGAGCACGTCCCCGTTCCGCAATTTCTAAAGCGGCGATCGGGTTATTCTGAGCCACCCGAACTTCTTGTAACATCCGATAGGTGCGAGCTTGTCCTTCAAAGATGGAGATTTTATTCGCGTCGTTGGAGCCGAGCATTTGACGCATTGATTCCCAAACTTGAATCCCATTGACGAGAATTTTCTCAGCTTCTGTTAGGTTGCCAGCTCTCAAGAACGCCGATCCCAAGTTGTTGAGCGCCTTACCTTCCCCGTCGCGGTCTTTAATTTCGCGTGCGATGACTAAATATTGCTGTGTATACTCAATGGCTTGAGAATAGTCGCCCAGAGAGCCGTAAGTGCTTCCCAAGTTGTTGAGCGCCTTACCTTCCCCGTCGCGGTCTTTAATTTCGCGGGCGATGGCTAAACTTTGCTGTAAATACTTGATGGCTTTGGCCAAGTCGCCCAGAGAGCCGTAAGTGATTCCCAAACTGTTCAGTGTCGCACGTTCCCCGTCGCGGTCTTTAATTTCACGGGCGATAGCTAAACTTTGCTGTAAATACTCAATGGCTTTGGCCAAGTCGCCCAGAGAGCCGTAAGTGATTCCCAAACTGTTCAGTGTCGCACCTTGCCCGTAGCGATCTTTAATTTCGCGGGCGATGGCTAAACTGAGCTGTAAATACTCAATGGCTTTGGCATAGTTCCCAAGAGAGTGGTAAGCACTTCCCAAATTGCCCAGCGCCCAACCCTCCCCTCGGCGGTCTTTAATTTCGCGGGCGATGGCTAAGCGCTGCTGTGTATACTCAATGGCTTGGGCATAGTTGCCCAGAGATTTGTAAGCGTCTCCCAAAGTGTGCAGTGCCCTACCTTCCTCTTTGCGGTCTTTAATTTCACGGGCGATGGCTAGACCCTGCTGTGAATACTCAATGGCTTGGGTCGAGTTGCCCAGCAAGTAGTAAGCACCTCCCAAAAGGTCTAGTGCTGCACCTTGCGATTGGCGGTCTTTAATTTCGCGGGCGATGGCTAACCACTGCTGTGAACACTCAATGGCTTGGGCATAGTTGCCCAGAGAGTGGTAAGCGGCTGCCAAATTGCCCAGTGCCATACCCTCCCCAAGGCGGTTTTTAATTTCGCGTGCGATCGCTAAATATTGCTGTGTATACTCAATGGCTTTGGCATTGTTGCCCAGAACGTGGTAAGCGTTTCCCAAATTGCCCAGTGCCATACCCTCCCCAAGGCGGTCTTTAATTTCGCGGGCGATTGCTAAACTCTGCTGTGAATATTCAATGCCTTTGGCATTGTTGCCCAGAGCGCGGTAAGCGACTCCCAAATTGCCCAGTGCTGCACCTTCCCCTTGGCGGTTTTTGAGGGCGCGATAAATTTGGAGTGCCTGTTGCCAGGAATTCATTGCTGCTGGCAATTGACCAGTCTGATACTGTTGAATCCCCTGCTGCAATAGCCGATCGGCCTCGGTTTTACGAGCATCGGTAGTTTTAGCGATCGCCGGGAAGAGAGAGTCAGGAGTAGTTAATAGGGACATAGTGGCAACCAGGAACAGGGAAATGGAAGCTAGGAAAACATGAGTGAGCCTAGAGTGGGTCGATTTGAGTCGCTTAAATGGGGAATACAGCATAGGATTCTAGAGTTGGAATTTAGAGAATTAGCCCGATCGCTCTTTCTGCAGTCGTCGTGCGATCGCCTCAATCTGCCACAGGCGATCGACCTTCATAGAAGCTTACTCTGTCTCCCCGATCTCGCGGCAGGGATGGGGACTCTAATCTGAATTAGACGACTATTTTAGCGATCGCCCGATCGGCTTGAATCAAACCATATCCAGTGGCATAGTCAAATCCAACAGCAAAACCGGGCGTGTTTGGATCGTCCATATCCAGAGCCGTCTGCTCTAATCCTCGATTAATGTCCGCAGGACTTAAGTGGGGATTTGCAATGCTATCCTGTCAACCCATTCCGATTAGCTGTTGTCGTCAAAATGTACTCAACTTGAGCCGGAGTTAAAGTCGGATTGGCATTCAAAACTAAAGCCGCTACACCCGCTACTTGTGGCGTTGCCATAGACGTGCCACTTCTGAGCTCATAATCCTCATCAGGAGTGGTAGAAACTATCTCTACTCCCGGAGCAACTAAGTAATCTAAAGGTGTAAAACCCGAGCGGTTAGAGTTATCAGCCATGCGGCCTCTTACATCAATGCTGCCCGCAGCAATTCCCCAGAGATTGGCATTACGAGCTGGATAACCTGGTTGGAGACCACCCTCATTTCCGGCTGCCATAACCACAACAGAGCCTTTATTATTTGCATACTCAATTGCGTCATTCACCTGATTGGAAGGGTAAGAACCACTGAGGTTAATTACATTGGCTCCATTATCAGCAGCATAGCGGATTCCAGCAGCAACATTATTCGGCGAGCCGGGACTAGAGGCGGGCCATACTCTCACAGGCATAATCTTTGCATTGTACGCAACTCCTGTGATGCCAAAATCATTTCGCTCTGCCGCGATAGAACCTGCTACGTGAGTGCCGTGACCGTAGAAATCATTACCTATTGGGTTATTATCGATCTGATCTCTTGGGTCGTTGTCGTTAGACACAAAATCCCAACCACGAATATCATCAATATATCCGTTGCGATCGTCATCGATGCCATTTCCAGCAATTTCACCAGCGTTCTGCCAAATATTGCCATCCAAGTCGGGATGGGTGTAGTCAACACCAGTATCTACGACAGCTACAACAATGCCATTTCCTGTAATGTTCTGATTCCAAACTTCAGGTGCATTTATGACATCTAGCGCCCAATTAGTTCCGCCAAAATTGGGAAGAGCAGGGAAAAGAGTTGAGCGGTTTAAGGTGCTAGAAACTGCGGCATTTGCATTCACCAAACCGTAGCCGTAATTACTATTAAAAGGGCCGCTAGGTGTTGTAATATCTGGCACTACAGGAACAGAGGTTGCAGAAAGACTCAGGTTGTAATTGGTAGAGCCTGAGTAGCTCTCGACTTGGACATAGTATGTCCCAGGAGCCAGATTGAATTTATTAATCACATCGGGGGTAGTGCCAGAATTATTAGAGGAGCTAATAAATTCACCATTTTCAACTACACCGTTGCTATTTTTATCTTGAATTAGCCATACGTCAGCATCCGCGCTCAAACCGTCGAGACGCAGGCTAAAATTGCTCTTAGTGTTGATATCGAATCGATAGAAATCGTCGGAATCTCCAACTCCGACAAAATCAGTTAAGCTGATGCTACCGTTCTCAACACCAACAAGATTACGAGCTGTCGAAAGAGAGTTACCTGGATCGGCTAAATTCAACTGGGAAGCAGAGATAGTTCCTGTTAGCGGATCTGCAGTTGCGATCGCCGATTGTGATTGCGGTTTGAGTTGAGAATCGGCGACATCGCCAGTAACTCGATCGCTCGCAGGGAAACTGAGGCCCTGGCCTGCATCAGCTACAATAAAATCTGCTATCTGTGTCTGTCGATCGAAGCTGGATGCTGTGGGATTAGTCAAGCTAGATTCAGGACTGTAACCAGAAGCATTCAGTGGAGCGATCGCTCCTTTGAGCAAGTCGCTGTTAGCCGGAAATGTTGATTGGGCGATCGCGTTTGGCTGTTGATTGAAATAAAGGCGCTCGTTAGGATTAGTTGTGATGTCTAACATAATTTAAAACCTCAGATATTTAGATTCATTCTTGATTTAAATCTTACGCAGCACAGATCGAAAAATCATTCGTTCTACCCACAGACTGGATCGAGTACGGGGTGCAAAATAGATTGCGGGAAAGTGCAAAGTATGTGAATAGGTAGATAGATGGTTCGCTCAAATACAGCAGATTCCACGTTTATGAAGGACACCCGCCTATCGATCTATCCCGCCGTAGGGACGCGGCAGTGCCGTGTCCCTACTTCATAAACCTGGAATACGCTGTAAGTTTTGAGATTGAAGCGCGATCGCGAACAAAGATTCATTCCGCAGTCAGCCAGAGAATTAATTGCCTGTCTCATAGCACAAGTCCTCTAAAAGAGGAGTGAATAATATAACTCATTAGTCTTCTTTCAGATATAAATCAATTCAACTATCAAATAGAAATCTCGATCCTCCTGAAAGCGAGCTAGCAGTTCCGGTATGCGATCGTGCTTGCCCAATTTGCGCAATACTCGCGCTTCCCGCTCGAACAACTTGGTTGTTTCGATCGACTGACTTTTCAAACGTTTGACTGCACATAAAGGGCAATGGGGCACATCTTCATCTTCCGCAAGATCAGTATCGCTAAACTCGGTACTTACCAAATGTTCGGTAATTCGGTAACGCATTGGCAGTTTTCTGTCCAGCATCGCATCTGGCGGTACGGGGGGTTGACTTTTTTGTACAGATTCCGACTGCACGCTTTGCTGTGCCACTCTCATCGCGGACTCCCACAAATTTTTGTTGCGGACTCTTTCGTCCGGGTCGATAATTCCTGCATCTTTCAATACCTCTGTCAGCAATTTCCACAAATGATAAGCAACGTATCGCCCTAAGTAGCATATTTGATAGTTCCGCGCGATCGCATAATTATTCTTGATTTCTTGGTATGTCAAACCATCTAACACTCCTTGAATAATTGCTCGCTGTAAGCCGTTCAATGGTTCGCCTCTCTTTTCCTGTACCAGGTTATCTAGAATGTTTGTAGCTGATTCTGCATTCATAAAGTTACGCAGTAAGTTGACAGTTGACAGTTGACCTGTAGTAGGGGCGGTGCCAAGATGCCCCGCCCTCTTAGTTGATAGTTGACAGTTGACAGTTGATATAGCAATCCTAAATGAGTCGTAAATTTTTTACCCCGTTCTACAAATTCACAAATTCGGATGTATTGTCGCCAATTAATCGCCGAGGTTCTGACGGATCGGGTTGTAAAACCATAAAAAAATCCTCTTAACACTTGACTTAAATCTTAAGCAACCCAGATGGAAAAATCATTCGTTATACCCACAGAATTGATGAAGTATTAAGTGCAAAATAGATTGCGGGAAAGTGCAATGTATGTGAATATGTAGGGTAGATGGTTCACTTCCATCAGTTTTGAGATTGAGAAGATAACTCGGCGGTTGAAACCGCGTCTACACAAAAAAAGTCGGCCTTCGCCGACTAAAGAATAAAGATTGTTTCTGATTGCATCGGAATTATTACTATCGGAAATTAGGAGACGGCACTGCCGTCTCCTCTATCATTCCGGTACAAACGGAATTGATAAAATTTAGGATAAAATTTAGGATAAAAACATTGAGCCGATCGCGCTATTCATAAAAACTTACTCTGCCTCCCCAATTAAAGTAAATGCCGCCCAATTTCGCGGCTGGGGATGAGTTTTCATCGTGGTTAACATTGCCTGCCGCAATGCCTGTGCTTTGTCGGGATTATTTTGCAAGTTTTGATAAAACGACTGCATCAATTCGGATGTCGGCGCATCGGGAACTGACCATAAAGAAACAATCACGCTGGGAACGCCTGCCGAAATCAAAGCGCGCGACAAGCCAATCACTCCATCCCCGGTAATCCTGCCTTCTCCAGTGTTGCAGGCACTCAAAACGACTAAGCTTGCTTGCAGTTTCATGTCGAAAATCTCTTCTGCAGTCAATAAGCCGTCATCGCTACCAGAAGGAGCCATAGCGATCGCACTTCCCAATCCGCGCACATCATCGAGCAATCCATGCGTTGCCAGGTGAATAATCGATGCTTGGGGCATTTTTTGAACGATCGCAGCTTTGGTCCCTTGTGCGCCTGTGATGGCTTGGGTTTTGAGCAGAGGGGCGATTGCGATCGCTTCAGCTTCAGCCCCAGGTAGAGGAGACAATTGCTGCTTGGGTTCTCCCAGAGAGAGAGACACGCTTGGCATCGTAGGATTGCCCAATACTATAGCGTTACTGCTGTTGGCTGGCTTCTGTGCTAGCTTCTGTCGTTGTTGTCGAGTCAAATCCAATACTTGAATCGAAGGGGCGGTGAGAATCGTGTGTTTTTGGATTAAGTAAGTGCCGTTGGCATCTTGGAGAGCGGGAAAAGGCACCTGGAACAGGGAACGTTGAGGAATGAAAATGACATGGGCATTGGGATCTTTTGGCAAAAGCGTTTCAATTGGGTCAATCAGCAGTTGATGCAGTGTCGGTAAGTTGGGTTGGGGTTGGGTGGAGCTAAGACTGCTGCGACTGCGGACAGCCAAGAATTCTTGATTGCCAATAATTAAGCTGGCTAGGGAGGCGTTGTGCTGCTGCCAGAGGGGTTTGAGGTCAACTTGGCGGAACGTGATTTCGCCCGTGGGTTGAATCACCCAGATGTAGAGCGCGGATTCACGCCCTACTTCTCGGCCCTGAATCTGGAAGTTTTCGTAGATGATCGAATACTGCACCAAAGTGGCGTTCTGTGCTTTGGCTATTTGGCGGATTTGATCTTGCTTGGGAGAAGTGTTAATAACCGGATTGGTAGAACCTGAAGATAAGCGCTCACTCAGGAGATCGACAAAGGCACGAGCACGTCCCCGTTCGGCAATTTCTAACGCAGCATTTGGGTTGTTCTGAGCCACCCGGACTCGTTGTAAAATCCCATAAGTATTAGCTTGTTCTTCAAAGATGGAGACTTTATTCGCATCGTTGGAGCCGAGCATTTGACGCATTGATTCCCAAACTTGAATCGCATTAACGAGCATTTTCTCAGCTTCTGTTGGGTTGCCAGCTCTCCAGAACGCCGCTCCCAAGTTGTTGAGCGCCGAACCCTCCCCAAGGCGGTCTTTAATGGAGCGGGCGATGGCTAAATGTTGCTGTGTATACTCAATGGCTTTGGTATAGTTGCCCAGAGATTGGTAAGCACTTCCCAAATTACCCAGTGCCTTACCTTCCCCAAGGCGGTCTTTAATTTCGCGGGCGATGACTAACTGTTGCTGTGTATATTCAATGGCTTGGGCATAGTTACCCAGAGATTGGTAAGCACTTCCCAAATTACCCAGTGCATTACCTTCCCCAAGGCGGTCTTTAATTTCGCGGGCGATGACTAACTGTTGCTGTGCATACTCAATGGTTTTGGCATAGTTGCCCAGAGATTGGTAAGCGATTCCCAAATTGCCCAGTACCCTACCTTCCCCAAGGCGGTCTTTAATTTCGCGGGCGAGCGCTAACAGTTGCTGTGAATACTCAATAGATTTGGCATAGTTGCCCAGATCGCCGTAAGCGATTCCCAAATTACCCAGTGCCGCACCTTCATTTTGGCGGTCTTTAATTTCGCGGGCGATGGCTAAACTCTGCTTTGAATACTCAATGGCTTTGGCGTAGTCACCCAGAGACTGGTAAGCGAGTCCCAAATAACTTAGTGCCGCACCCTCCCCCTTGCGGTTTTTAATTTCGCGGGCGATGGCTAACAGTTGCTGTGAATACTCAATGGCTTTGGCATAGTTGCCCAGAGACTGGTAAGCGATTCCCAAACTGCCTAGTGCCACACCCTCCCCTTCACGGTTTTTAATGGAGCGGGCGATGGCTAAACTCTGCTGTGTATACTCAATGGCTTTGGCGTAGTCGCCCAGAGACTGGTAAGCGAGTCCCAAATAGCCCAGTGCTATACCTTCCCATTCGCGGTGTTTAATTTCGCGGGCGATGGCTAACATTTGCTGTGAATACTCAATGGCTTTGGCATAGTCGCCCAGAGACTGGTAAGCGAGTCCCAAACGGCCCAGTGCTACACCTTCCTGACGGTGGTCTTTAATTTTGCGGGCGATGGCTAACAGTTGCTGTGAATACTCAATGGCTTTAGGATAGTTGTCCAGAGATTGGTAAGCGAGTCCCAAAATGTATAGTGCTGCACCCTCCCTTTGGGGGTGTTTAATTTCGCGGGCGATGGCTAAACTCTGCTGTGAATACTCAATCGCTTTGGCATAGTTGTGCAGATCGAGGTAAGCGAGTCCCAACAAGCCCAGTGCTGCACCCTCCCCTTTTCGGTTTTTGAAGGCGCGATAAATTTGCAGTGCCTGTTGCCAGGAATTCAGCGCTGCTGGGACTTGGCCAGTCTGATACTGTTGAAGCCCCTGCTGTATTAGCCGATCGCCCTCTGCTTGACGAGCATCGGTAGTTTGAGCAGTAGCCGGGAGTGGGAAGTGGGGAGGAATATAAAAAGCAACAGATAAAAGGTAAAAGGCTAGGGGAAAGAGAAAGCGCGATCGCACTTTACAATTACTAGATTTAAACAGTGTTAGCGAGAAAGGCTGCATGGGATTTTAGGGTTTGGGTTGCGGGACTTGGCGCTGTTGTTCGATCGCTCTTATTTGCTTCAATCGATCGCTCCAGTCTTTCAAAGGTTCGGCTTCCGAACTAGCAAGAGCATCTAGCAATTCCAGCACAGCCGCTTGGCTTTGAGAAGTCTCAGAGGCTTTGCGCGCTTCGGCGATCGCGTCATACCACAGCCCAGCCTCCGCATACAGGTCGATCCGCTGTTGGGGAGTTTGCGCGGCTGCAAGTTGAGTCTGCAACGACGCCGCAGGCCCAACGACTTGGATTTCTGCCGCCGCCACCACATTCCTCGAAGGAACATTCGGATCGCACACCAACACCACTTGCCACTGATAGGATTGCCCGATCGACAGTTGGGGCAGATTTGAGGGCAAAGCAACCGACATAATCCCCGGCTGACTCTGCATCTCGGTTCTGTAAAGCAGTTGTCCCGATCGAGCAAACAGCCTCAATTGCAACGGGCGAGGAGTGCGATCGGGTACAAACCAGGTAAAGGTGGGATGCCCAGAAATCGTCTGTCCCACATGACTAAACGGCACCAACGCAGTCAATATCGCTGGTGAATTACCTTCGCAACTGCCGCCGCGAGTGGTATTCGTCCCCGTATCTTTCGGTTGAGAAGGGTCTTGAGGAGGAGTGTATTTTGCCAGCGCTACAGGAGCGAGAGAGAGCGAAACACTCAGCATTAAACTCGCAATGCCCGCAGAGTAAATGGTTCGACGCTTCAATCCGTGATTCATCATCGCAATCCCCTCTGTAACTGTTTCTAGAGTAATCAACAATACACAAACACAATAGAGGACTGCCCGCAAGCTTCGTTTGCGGGAAGGTGCAAAGATATATCAATTTGGCTCGGAATGATTTAACCGCAGAGAACGCAGAGAACACAGAGGAAGAGAAGGAAGAGATGAATACAATATAGAGGACACGGCAATGCCGTGTCCCTACCGAAAATAATATTGTAGGGACACGGCACTGCCGTGTCCTAATTTTGGCTAATAGTTCGGATGCTAACTCTGAGGAACCAATTACCAGAACCAGCGCGGTCTGGCTGACCAAGTTAACTCGCACACTGTCCCCCTCGGTACATTTGGGTAGCGCCGAAATGTTCCCCCTAATTGTCTGGCTAAATTGTTTGCCAATTGCGTTCCTAATCCTGAAGGTTGGAGTTGAGAGTTTAGATATTGAGTTGTCTCCCTGTCCCAGTTCGTTTCACCGGAACTCAGCGCTTCTGCGTCAGACGGGTTTTCCCCGCCATTATCCGTCACCCGAATCACCTGCCGATCGCCCTCCTGAGTGCAAATTACGGTCAAGCGAGTGGCTTCGATCGCGTGTTTGCCGACATTGCAGAGCGCTTCTTCCAGAAAGCGGCAGAGTCCTCGCTTGTGTTCCAACCGCAGATGCGAGGTGTTCAAGGGATCGAACTGCACAATTCTGACTTCGATCGTTGTGAGGTGGGGCAGTTCTTGTTCTAGCGTGTTGCAATAGATATTGTAGAGCAATTCATGCAGTGGGGCTTGTAACGCCAATTCGATCGCACTTCCCATGCGGAGATGCGGTTCATCCGCGATCGCATCTCGCTGCACAGATCCGTAAACTGCCCGTAATTCTTCATTCAGGCGTTGCAACTCCGGTAAAAATGGCGACGGTGTGGCTTCTCCCTGAGCGGTTCTCAAAATTCCCACCAATGTTTGTAACGGGCCGCTGTGAATCGCATTAAACGTCTGCTCGATCGCAAATTGACGTTCCTCTAACCGCAGTCGGAGTTCCTGTTCGTGGCGATAAAAAAACGCTGCCATCAAGCCAGCCCCATTCAACACCAGCACCAACAACACAGGTACGATCGGCACCCACCAGCCCAACAGAATTAACCCGTAACATATCCCGATCGGGCTGATGCTGGCGATTAAGAGCCCCAACAAAATTTTCCAGGGCGATCGCAGAAATCGCCCCAAACTCATCCCCAAGAGTCCCCAGACCCCAATCCAGAGCATTTCCCAGCCATCCGCCCAAACCCGAAGCAACGATCGGCGATCGAGCACCGCGCTCAGGATCTGGCTGGTGGCGTGGGCCTGCATTTCGACTCCGTAAATCCGTCCGGGATTGATCCCTACGATCGCACCTGAACTTGCCAGATCCTTCGCACTAAAAGACATCATCCCAATCAACACAATTTTGCCTCGAATCCAATCCGGGTTGACCTGTCCCGATTTGATTTGCGAGAGAGAAAGCACGCGAAACGGTATCCCGCTGCGAACATTCAGCAAAATCTGGTTGCCGCCTGCATCCGCCCCCACATATCCGCCGGAATTGGGTTGAAGCCTGGTTAACTCAGTATTACCAAACCGCAAGGCATCGCGATCGTGGATGCCATTTTCTAACGCAATACCTTTTGTGGCGAGATAGCGTTCCGCCAGTCGCAGGGAAAACGAAAAACGGTATTCCTGCTGGGGGTTGTGAGCGCCCAATAAACTGCGGCGCTGATAGCCATCGGCATCCAGAATGGTATCGGCAAAGCCAATTTGTTCTGGTGGTAGCGCGGGCGGAGGTGCGACGATAAAGCCACTGCGATCGGGCAGGGCAATCTCCACTCCGATCGTATTCTTGCTGCTGCGAAACACCGATGTTAGTTCGGCATTACCCGGTTCAACCGGAATATCGCGGACAATATCCAGCCCGATCGCGATCGGTTGATAGGCCTGCAAGCGTTTAAGCAAATCGGCAATTTCGCGATCGGGAATCGGATAAGTTCTGGCGCGTTGAATATCTTCCTCGGTGATACTTACGATTACAATCCTTTCATCCATTGGCTCAGGGGGACGCAGCCGCAGAAATCGATCGAACGTCACCAACTCCAAAAACTGAAGCGCACCGGTCAATCGAGCGATCGTCACAGCGACAATCACCATCGCCCCTGGAAGCGCTCCTCGTCCCCAAGTCGTGACGCCCGCTTTCACTGCTTGCCATCGATCGCGCTTCACTAATCAATCAATCCTTGTTCCCTAGCTCGCACTTGCGTTTGAATCCGCAGATTCTTATGATCCTCAGGATACACCTCTAGCACATTTCGAATCTGACTCCAGTAAGACTGCACAGTGCGTTCAGAAACATTCATCCGTTTGGCGATCGCAGTATCCTGTAAGCTCTCTTGAAAAGCAAATTGCAAGACCTGCATCCAGGCGGGTTTGAGTTGCAGCCCGTTGCGGATCTCTTTGGGTGTATAAATCCGCTCGTGCAGGGCCCAATCAACCATTGTCAGCAACTCTTTCATGGGCTCGCTCTTATCAACAACCGTGAAGCCGCCCATGTGATTGTCTATCAATGGTTTCCGCCAAACTAAAGTCCGAACATGGGCACTCTGCACCACAATATTCAGACTCGGATACTGCTCCATCAACGTTTTGAGGAGTTGAAGCCCTGAATGCGCTTGCGCGGTTTCGCCGATCGTCTCTGGCATCACCAGATCCACAATCACCAAATCCGGGGTCGTCTGCGCTATTTGCTCAAGGGCTGCCTGAGCCGTCGAAGCCGTCAGAATGTCTGCCTCTGGATATTCTTGCTTCAGAATGTTAAGCGTGCCGCCTAACACCATCGCATGGTCATCCACGACTAAAAATGTTCGTTTCTGCGGTTGAGGTAAAGTCTGGGGCATAGTTGATTCGTTGCCACACAACATCGTCAGTTTAGGTAATCCGTCAACCCATTTTAGATTTGGGATTTACGATTTTCGATTTGTGACCTAGTTGAAACTAGGGGCTTTAAACCGCTGAAATTCTCATTCAAAATCCCAAATCCCAAATCTAAAATCGTCTCGGTCATCTTCTTACTATAGAGGAATTACCTGGCTCCCGTCCTGCATCTGTCCGCCAAATGGGGTTGTGGATGTCCGCAACGAGAATTGCGCTAAAGCGCAGTTCTCTTATAATCTAGGTGTCCAAGCAAGAAGAAAGATGATTTTATGGCAGCCGAAGGTTCGTATCAAGCCAGTACGTTCAATCTGGAATTGGAGGGAGAAATTCAGCGGTTAAAAGCTCAAGTTCTCCTCAGTTGGGTTAAGGAAGCGCGCACTTTAAAGTGGTTCGGTTTAGCCAACGGGATGAATGTTTTGGAAGCGGGTAGCGGGCCGGGATTTTTCACAGAAAAACTGTTAGAATTGCTGCCAAACAGTGCGGTAACATCGGTAGAAATTGACCCGGTAGTACACGAAAAAGCAGTAGCATATTTGCAGGACAAAGGGGGCGATCGAGTAGATCGCATCCAAGCATCGGTTGCAGATACTGGTTTGCCGGCTAACACTTTCGATTTTGCGATCGCGCGTTTGCTGTTCGTTCACCTCCCAGATCCCGTCGCAGCAGCTAGAGAAATATTCCGCATCTTGAAACCGGGCGGAAAACTGGTGATTATCGATAGCGATGCGGATCTGTTTTGGCTGACAAATCCACCTTGGTCTGTCGAGATTGTCAGGGAGAAATTCAAGCAGGTAATGGCATCGCGGGGCGGAAATTTATGCGTCGGGCGAAATCTGTGCCACATTCTCAAAGAAGCTGGGTTTGTTAGCGTTGATTTAGAAGCGGTTGTCAGCCACAGCGATATCATCGGAATTGAGGCGTTTCAACCTTTGCTTGACTCCGGCCCCATTTTGCAATTGGTCAAACAGGGCTTGGTTTCAGAGTCGGAAATAGAAAGCTATCTGGTTTCGCGGGATGAGTTTGTCGCTGCGGGCGATCGATCGATGATGAGTTTTTGGTTGATGGCTTGCGGGGAAAAAAATCAATAAGATTAAGACACATATTTCACACAATATTGATGTCCCGTCGCAGCAAAATCTCTAGCACTCTTGCTACATTCCCAGCTAACAAAGCAAGCTTATGTAACAGTAAAATAGAAAAAAAATCAAAATAAATTTTCCCATCAGTATGAGGTTAAACCTGCACGTATAGCTGTATAATCGCATCATATTAAATCCGCTAGCATCGTCCTGCTAAAATCGAGTTAACAGTCAACAATCACGGACGGTGCAACCGAACTCGATCTAATTCATCGGCGTGAATCTGTATTTATCTGCCCTCATCTGCGGTTAAAAAAAGATAATTTATTAACCGCAGATGACAAGGGATTGACGCAGATTCACGCCGATGCCGAGAATAGAGATAGGAATAATTCTGCTCCTAACAGATTTAATATCAAAGTTATAAATTTTCATATTCATGAGCTTAGTAACTTTACACGTACAAGTCTAACAAATCGTTAGAGCCGATCGCGCAAAGG
Source organism: Microcoleus sp. MOSTC5 (assembly GCF_036701825.1). NCBI lineage: Bacteria > Bacillati > Cyanobacteriota > Cyanophyceae > Oscillatoriales > Microcoleaceae > Microcoleus > Microcoleus sp. MOSTC5. The sequence continues at coordinate 51,138 of NZ_JAUBRK010000004.1, forward strand.
TTGTTTGTGAGAGCCAATGGTTGTCGGTCACATTTTAGCTTAACCAATCAAGTCCTTAGCTAAGCCCTCGTAGACGATCGCACTTTTTACCAACTCCTTAGCATTCAACCCACTGGCCGAACCCCATTAAGAAACTCCGTCCTTGCCTCAATCCTTGAAGGCATTAAAACGCAGCGTACCAACAATGCTAAATCCAACTCCGGCAAAAACTCACTTCTTGAAACTTGCTCGTAATCATCCTCGCGCAGCCGATAGACAGCAAGCCGATTATTTTCCCAAAACCAGACTTCTGGAATGCCAAGTCGCAGATATTTAGCTAGTTTATTTGTGCTACCGCTAGTAATCGTTACTTCCACGGCTAAATCGGGATGCTCTTTTCTTGAACCTATATAATAAGACTCGTCTGGTTCAAATGATACATCTCTTGCCCGGTCTCTGCGAGTTGCACTCCCTACAGGAAAGAATTCAATTCCAAGTTCAAAAAAGTATGCTTCCAGTAATATAGCGATCGCTTTTTTAAAGGTTTCATGTTCTTCCCCCACTGTCATAAACTCGATCCACCCATCAAGATAAGTTATCCGTAAACCCGGAGAATCGGCCATCAAAGATTCGATCGCCTCAAATTGCTCCCAAGTATAATAAGCGGGGAGAATCAATCGCTGTTCTGCAAGCGTACCTATTTCTTCTAAAATTTTTGCTGTCATAGGTATCACCATCCTACTTGAATATTACTAGCCCCTACCCAGCACAAACCAGGCAGGGGCATTCACTCACATTCTAACTTAATGAACTAGCTCGATCGCCCTTTTAGTCAACGCCTCAGCAGTCAACCCGTTAAACGCCATTAATTGACCAGCGCTAGCAGTAGTTTCCCCCCGCTTCCAAGCGAAAGTATCCCGCTGGCAATTGCTGCGGAGCATCACAGGTTCCAACATCCCAGAAGCACCGCCTGTCACGCCAATCAAGGCATCTCCGCCAAACATTTCGGCAAATTTCTCATCGCTCAAAAAGCCGCCGTCAGCTTCCGAACAAGTATCCCAAGCAACATCGCTAGCACGATACAAACGCCGAGGATTCACAACAGAAACAATCCGCACTCCAATGCCTTCTGTTTCCAAAAATGCCGCCGCTTCAAACACTGGCATTAAAGTCATGTCGCCGACAACAGCAAACACAACTTTTTTGCTCCCTCCTTGATTGTGGGGAGCTTGCGGGGAATCGACTTCGTGCAAGACTATTGCACCGTCTTGCAAAGCTTGGCGAGTCTGTTCAAAAGTAGTGCGAATTGGCAGCGGCGACTTGCTCGCAGTAATCACAACTCCCTTATTTTTAGCAGTCAAAGCCCACTCGTAACAAGCTTGAATGCTGTTAGCATCCGGTGGAAACAAAGGAAACACATTTCCGTTCCGCATCATCGCCGCAAAATAAGCCTCAATTTCCGGCCGCTGGTGCGTCCAACCGTTGCGGCCTTGTTCCAATGCACCCGCTGTAAATAAGGTGACAGTTGCCGGAGTTGGACGGCGCAATTCTGCCATTGCTTGGGTTACAGTTTGCCAAATTGGTAAACCGTTGATGGCAAAAGATTCGTAGGAACACCACAAACTCCGCGCTCCGAATAGCGATAAACCTACGGCTAAACCGGCGCAAGCATCTTCGCTCAAAGGTTCGTAAACTTGACCGTTTGGCGATTGATTGTACAGGTCATCTGTCGTCGGGTGAATAATCTTGAGAGCTTGGTTGATATTGGCAATTGCCGATGCTTCATTGCCGTCAGCATTAGTGACAATAAAAGTACGATCGCGCTCGCCAACTTTCCCCACCAAAACCCCCATTGCTGTTGTCGAAATCTTCGCTTCTCCCCCAACTGCAAATTCTTCCAAAGGCAATTCGCCTAAATCTGCCAGCGGCAATGTAAACTCAGTAACAACTGTTTTTGCCGCCGGCCCGCCGCCCGCACGCTCGCAATTTGTCCGTACCAACTCCCAAGCAGCAGCAGTCAAAGCGCGCTCTTTTAAAGCACTGATAATGTGCGGAGCATCCAGCGTATCTTTCGGATAAAGGTTGTGAGATTTTGCTCCGCGCGCGTGCACGCCGGCACCTTTCAACTGTTTGATAATAAACACAGTTAATTTGCCGCCGAGAGCAGATTTTGCCGCTTTGTCAACTCCTTGTAAAACAGCTTTGGTAAATGCCATCCGCTGTTCGAGCGAAAAAGCAGTGCTGTCAACATAATCTTCCGGTTGATTTTTATCGTCAAATTCCTTAGCATCAACTAAGATAACTTCTTCAAAACCGTTGCCTTGCCAATAAGCAATCATTTCAGCATTAGTTTTAGTCGAAACCATGCTGTGATGTTCCTGAGAATATCCGTTCCAAACCAAGACAGGCAAAAAGTTAGTAACGCTGGGATAAGCAGTGTGGAAATGCGCCATGCTGCTCATCGGATAGGGTTCGCCCATGCCGCCGTCGCCCATTGTGAAAGCAAACAGTTTTTCGCGGTGCAAAAGTGCTCCAGCCATTGCGAAATGCTGCCCTTGTCCGAGGGGACCGGCCGGTGCTAAAAGACCGGGAATGAAACCGGAAAGATGTCCTAACAAACCGTCTTTTTCTCGGAATTTATCGCGCACTTGCTGCACGTTAACAATTCCCATATCCTCCAAAGATCGATCGAGAAACATGGCACTGTAAAAGCCGGGGGCGTGATGGCCGACTTCGGTGACAATGTTCTTGTGTCCGAGCATCACCAAAGCGGCATAAGCCTCAGCTTGGCTAGCAAAACCCCCCGGATGTCCCGATGCCTTGCTGGCGGTAACTTGCAGCGTCAGGTAGCGCAGGGCGTCTGCTCCCAGCATCGTTTGAAAGACGGCGACGGGATCGGTAGGATCGGCGATCGACTTGTTCCCCTCGGCGATCGCAGGTGCTTTTCCATAAGTCTCAAAACCAGGGACTGTTTCAGAAAAATATTGAATGCCTTCGCAAAAAGCGGGCGTTGTTGACGTTGCCTGCGGAGTAGTTGCTGTCATGCTTGATACCGGAAAAATTTGAATTGGATTAATGTAAGAGTAATTTTATAGCTTCCGTGTTCCAAAAAATCATTAGTTCTATTATGTCAGTGATAAATAAGTAAAATATCTCTATTTTTCAGCTAATAAGTAGTTGTTTGAGAACCCCGAATTATTAAAAAAGTCGGGGTTCTGTGTTTAGCCATTACTAATCCCTCTAAAACCTCAAATCGCAAATCTAAAATTGTTCCAGCCGTTCCCTGACATCGATATACAGCACAGTACCGCTTTCAGAAAGAGAAGGCACAGCCTTTTGATTCCCCAGCCAAACAAAAAAACTGCTAAGTGCAGGAGTCGGATCTTGATCGCGGCGCAGCGTGTAGATCAAACCTTCGCAAGGCCCATTAACGCGGCTAGTCGTGCAAATCGCTTTCTGGTTATTTACAATACCCACAGTCACATAATTTAGCTGTTTATTTCGGTTATAATTCTCAAGGCGCTGAGTCACTTGTTGGCAGCGAGTTAGAGGATCGTAGCCCGAACTAGAAAAGAAATTAGAATTCCAGCGAATCCAAGGCTCTCTGAACCCTTGCGGATTTTGATACACAGTCACCGGCTCGCCCGTTGAGGTATCGCACACAAATCCTCCATAAACCTGATTCGGTTGGTTTTGACCCGACGCGCTGCTGAGAGAAAGATTGCTGAGAATATCAAAGCCATTACGCTTATTTTGTGATAGCAACGCCATAAAAGCATCGATTGGGATTGCCGCGTTCAACCCCGTTTTTATCTCCTCAATCTGACCGTTCCACTGACTCCTAATTGTGCCAACAGTATCTCCCTGACCGTGAATTCCTACCACCCTGCCATCAGCATCAAACACAGGCCCGCCGCTCATCCCGCGCCTGGTTACAGCTTGGTAGCGCAGACGGTACCCCGATGAGGCGCTGCCCAAGCGAGAAGAGATGATACCAGCAGTAAACTCAAGTTTTCGTTCAAATCCCGAAATTGGCAGCGGATAGCCAGAAACGTAAATAGCAGAACCGACAACAGCACGTTCTGACTCGCCCATTGGTGCTACTGGATACTGTTCTCGGCTCTGAAACTGTATCAAAGCCAAGTCTATATCCCGGTCATTTTTCGGGAGTCGCTGTATTCTAATCGCAGCATAATCCTTCTCCAAATGAGTACGAATGCTGTATTTTTGAGCGAGGCTTGCCACCACATGATTAGCTGTCAGAACAGTGTAAATATTACCCTGTTTGGCAATAATTACTCCCGATCCACTAGCAAAAAAACCCAGCGTGTTGTTGACTTCCACAGTTGTCAACATCGCTAGCTGGGCAATTTCTTCGGGTGTTTTGGCACAAGCAGCATATTGTTGGCTGACAACCGCAGCCACTGTTACTGCACCGGTCAAAATGATTGTCAGTGCGTCAAACCGCAAACCCCACGAATTCATCGCTAACTCCCTAGATGAGACGAGACGAACTGCAAATATATACTGATAGGAATTCCCCAACTGGATTTAACCATTTTTTCCAATAATTCCGTTGTCGGTTCACTTCCATCTTCAAAAGCATAGACTCCAAAATCTGGATCTCGATACTTACCTCGACCGTTAATCCCAACCAAGAAACCTTTGGCATTAAAAATTGGGCCACCACTCATACCGATTTTAACCTCATTTGTATAACCCAAGCTATAACCTTGAGGCAAAGATTTGGGCAGCAGCAGTTCTACGACCCCCCCCGCTACAGCCAACACCTCAGCACCGATAGGGAATCCGGCCGCCAGCAGCGGCTCTCCCACCGCAGCCGGCTCGGCGCTAATCGGTGCTACTTTATACTCGATCGCGCTGCTAAACTCAACGATCGCCAGATCGGTATCGCCCAGCCGCCTCGGAACTCCCAGCGGTTGGTGGAGGAGGCCGTCGCCGGTGACAATTGTCCGATCGCCCCGGGCGATCGCCACAACGTGCCAATTAGTAAGCACCGTATAGGTTTGCCCCTGCCGCCGGACGATCGTCCCCGAACCAAAAGATTTCCCCGTCTGGATGCGTACCGCTGTTTGACGCGCCAAGTTTTCCACATCCACTGCCGGAATTGGCAATGGGATTGAAAAATTGCCAATCTTTAAGGCAGTCCGGACGGCGGGAAAAAAGGGGGCAGTTCCGCCCCATCGGCAGTGTTTTCCCCTAGCTTTTCCCTGACATCAATGTAAGGAATTTTACTACTTTCAGCCACAGAGGGCATCCCGACCAGTCCTTGGCGCCAAGCCAACAAGTTATACAAAGAGCCGATCGGGTCTTGACCGGGCCTGAGTGTATAAATCAAATTTTGACACAGACCGTTGATTTGATTTGCCGTGCAAATGACATTTTGACCGTTCATCTGACCCGCAGTAATGTACTTCAGCACCCGGTTGCGGCGATAGGTTTCGAGGCGTTGACTCACTAATTGACACCGAGTTATCGGATTGTAGCCAGAACCGGAGAAATAATCGGAAGTCCACTCAATCCAAGGCTCTACGGCACCTTGAGGGTTTTGGTACACCGTCACCGGCGCACCGGTCGAGGTGCTGCACCAAAATCCACTTTCCCCCGGTGCAAGCCGACTGTAACTCGGTTGAGAAGCAACCGTCAGGCCGCTGAGGGCGATCGCTGTTGCCACCACAACTTTTGTCAATAATTGCTGTTTCATAATGTTTTCACTCTTTTGGATGGGATGCGGCACAAAAATTCCCAAATGCTGCGATAACACCCTTGACGCGCCTGTTCATTACAGATCCGCTGACTTGGGAATTATGTTATTCGCGACTTGACCAGAAACCAAGTTTTTTTACGAAAACACTTCGTTGCAGCCCTTCTGTTTGGTTAAAAAACCCGGTTTCTTTGGTCTTGATGCGTAAGTCCTGATATTGTTCGCGACTTGCGCTTGACCTCTAACCGCCCCGAAGGCGAGCTTAAAATGCGCGCGCAAGTCTAAATTCTGTGCTCTTTCCTACTAATCAAACTCAGGCTGCCGCAAACCGGAAAGAGGCTTTTCACCTCAGACATTGGGATGACTCGAATTGCAACGGTACATCACACCACTGACAAGGTATTTGATATGACTTGCGATCGGCGCCGCTAGCTCGATCTGCTGAGATACGGAGACGGTAGGGCCGTACAAATGAATAGTCTTACCCCTCTTACGTAATCTCACTCTAAATTAAAGGTATTAACAAGAACTCTTAACTTGTTTTCTTCTCCGTACTGCCAGAAATACTTCTAAGTGAGTGTAATCAGGAATTAAGTGCTTTCTACCACCAAAGTTCACCCTCCATACACTGACGTTTAGTAAAGTATTAAAAACTATGAACCGTATCTACAAACAGTTGGGGTATTTAGCAACTGGATTAATTCTGCTCGGCGCTAGCAGTTGTTCTAGCTCAGATGCAGCTAACTCGGCCGAAAACCAGAGCCAACCCCCAGCAAGCGCCCGTCAGTTCCTACACCTACAACTAACGGGAAATCAAATTGAGGCTCGCTCAACTCAAGCACCTTCGCTCTCTAACTCTGTTACCCCAGTTTTAGGCAGTTCGGTAGGAGCAGAGAATACTGTCACCATTAAGGTTTATAAGGTAGACAATCTGTGTCAAACTCTGAAGCCGGAAACAGTTACAGGCCCAGACAACCAGTTAATGTCATCGGCTGTTAATGAAGTGTTAAAGCAGCAGATTTTCGATAGTCTTGGTTTGGCTGGTTATCGCCTCAAGATCGATCGCGACCTCGGAATAGCTACCGTGGATCTGCGAGCCTCCGGAAATTCGCGGCAGAAATTGCAAAATCTGTCCAGTTGTCAAATGTTAGGTTTGTTCGGGGGCGTGCGCCAAACTTTAACCAGTTATGCTCCTTGGCAAATCAAAACAGTTCGTTTTACAGAGCTTGGAGAGGATATTTTGAGTACCGTTCGAGAATAAGCTATTAAAATTATTGGAGATGGGACTGACGCACTTCTCCCCTTAAAAAAAGGGTTGGGAGGGACTGAATAAACCTTCAAACCCTTTGAGATTTTTTGATGCTGCTAAGTCCTGTGACCAAAACCCAGGTAATTCCTATGACACTACCTAACGGCCCCAAAGCTCCACCCTTGGTGCAGCTAATTCAATGGATCGGCGATCCCCTGACATTCCTGGATAAATGTGCCAAACAATACGGCGACATTTTCACAGCTCAAGTGAACAACGGGCAACCCTTGGTGATGATCCACCACCCCCAAGCTGTCCAGGAGATGCTCAACAGCAACGCGTTTCACGCTCCAGGCCGCCTGAATAGTATTCTCAAAGCGCTCGTGGGAGAACAATCCATGTTTCTCCTCTCAGGAGAAAGGCACAAACGCGAGCGCCAATTATTGATGCCACCCTTTCACGGGGAACGGATGCGGAATTACGGCCAACTAATTTGCGATATTGCTCAAGATGTTGCCAGCAAATGGTCGGTCGATCGACCTTTTGTGGCCCGCAACGCGATGCAGGAAGTCACCATGCGGGTAATCTTGCAAGCTGTCTTCGGGCTCGATGACGGGCCGCGATTGGAAGAGCTCAGGCCCCTACTTGGCTCAGTCCTCGATATGACCAACTCTCCCCTGCGATCGAGTATGCTGTTTTTCGGCTGGATGCAGCAAGATTGGGGCTCTTGGAGTCCTTGGGGACGCATGAAACAGCGGCAGCGGAAAGTTGACGCACTGATCGACGCGGAAATTAAAGAACGCAGACAGCAACCAGACGCCAACCGCACCGACATTCTCAGCTTAATGATGGCCGCGCGCGACGAAAACGGGCAACCAATGACCAATGAAGAATTGCGCGACGAGTTGATGACGCTGCTGGTGGCAGGCCACGAAACCACAGCAACGGCCCTAGCTTGGGCATTTTACTGGATTCACAGTTTGCCCTCGGTGCGCCAGAAGTTACTGCAAGAATTGGACAGTTTGGGGGAAAATCCCGACCCGATGGAGATTTTCCGCTTACCTTACCTGAGTGCAGTTTGTCAGGAGACCCTGCGAATTTACCCCGTGGCAATGCTGACGTTTTCGCGAGAAGTTCTCAGGCCCGTGGAACTGATGGGACATCGACTCGAACCGGGGACGGTTGTCATCGGCTCGATTTATTTGACCCACAGACGGGAGGATTTGTATCCAGAACCGCTGCAATTTAAACCGGAACGGTTTTTGGAGAGGCAATTCTCGCCTTACGAGTATTTGCCTTTTGGAGGCGGCAGCCGCCGCTGTATCGGCTTGGCGCTGGCGCAGTTGGAGATGAAACTCGTGCTGGCAACCATTTTGCGGGATTTCGACCTAGTATTGGCCGAGAAAAAGCCCGTACAGGCCAAACGCCGAGGGGTGACTTTAGGGCCTGCCGGCGGCGTGCGGATGGCCCTGCTGGGGCGGCGGATGCCACAGCAGAAGCCTGAAGCGGTTGCTAGTGGGGTTTAAAGTCGCAGCAGTTGCAGCGGGCGATCGAACTTTCAGCTTTGAGTGCAAACATTTTAGGGAGAATGTGCGATCGTCCGCCAATGCCACGATTTTTTGTAGCACCGGCTACAGATAAATAGCTAGAATCCTTAACCTGTAACCCTCGCACCCTCTCAATTTTCAAATTTTAACTCTAAAATAGTAGGAGCCTTGCAAACACAGCCTGAAAGCAAAAGTGGGTGATTGCAATAGTCCTCTTGATATCTCAAAAGCCTCCCTGCCATACTTTAAAAACATATGCATACCCTGTTATTCAGCAAGGTCGGAAGCGTGTTGGCATTGCCTGCAATCTTCCGGCCTCTTTATTTTTTGGGCTACTTCAGGCATTGGGTACAAGATGCAGAAGGCAAGGCAAAACTATAAATTCTCCCCATGTCCGCATCTGCCCCTCTCCCCAATCTAGAGCTTCTGCCTCTAATTGAAATAGCATCCGACACCAAGTTTAAGGAATCACTAAGGAATAATTAATAACTTCTTAAATGATCTCTTTCTGTCCTTCTCTCAATCTTCTGTTTTCAGAAATTCCGATACCGAGACAGACTTCGGGAGACTCTCCAGATCTTGAATTTCGCTTTCGTGGGCAAAAAACTCGACTTCTTTGTCGTCAATCTGGATCTGATAGCTAGCGGTAGCTGTCACAATCCGCCGCTTTTTTTTATCTTCTATTAAAACCCAACACACGACAGGTCTTACCCATCTTTCAACGTGCTGGCTTTGCTTCGTACTCCCAAAGGCATACCAGCCTTTAGCTTCAATAATTTGAAGCACTTTAAAATCGTTACTTGCCATATATTTCTATCGCGTTAACTTCAGTATTCTTCTTAGATATAACGGCTAGCTTGCTAAGCAGGGCAAAGGTTTGGCAATTCCAATCCGCACTAGATAACCTGATTTTTATTCAGGAGAAGGGGGTTGGCAGGGCCTGGTCTGCGTTGTTGCCTGCTAAATGTAGTGCGAGCTTTTTGTACTCTCCCACAATTACCGTAAAGTATCTATACCGCATCCTCAAAAATTATTCTCGCATTAGCCTCAACAGCAGCCAACTAGACCTTAGCTAGCTGCATCTAAGTGGATGCCAACTGCTTCTAACGCCTGGTTGTGAGAGCAATCGGCATACAATCTTGTTAAGACTTTTTGCTGCAATCAACTATCATCTTTACCCGATGGGGTAAAACTTAACTAGAGGTTGCCGCTTTCAATTCTAAGCCTCGGCGCGCCTAATTCCTAATTAATTGTATGGTGTAGTTGATAATTGCCAAACCGTCGATCGCACTAAACTACCGTGTCTGACTCTTCAATTACCATCACCGTTAAACTGTTCGCCGCCTTCGGTGAAGCCTACGGCGTTTCAGAACTTACATTAGAACTTCCTCCCGAAACCCCTGTGTCTCAAGTGCTCGAAAGCTCGATCGCCCAATATCCTCAATTAGAACAATGGCGCGATCGCACCCGCTTCGGCCTCAACCTGGAATTCGTCTCCCCCGACACCATCCTCCAAGACGGCGACGAAGTTGTCCTCATCCCTCCCGTCAGCGGCGGGTAGGCTAAGTTGGTCAATCAAAAATTCGAGGTTTTGTAGTTGTGTTCGATCGCACGACTGCCTAATTGTTAGCCCAAAAAATATTTATTAAGTTTTGTAACAATTCCGTATGTCAATCATCCTTGAGCTCGCTCAGGATCGCGTGCGGACCTGACAATCTGGATTCCCAGCCCGATACTGAAAACAAGTCAAATCCTTGTGCGGTGGGCGTCCCGCCCGCCCAAATATCAAAGTTAAATACACCGCTGTTTAACTGAAAAATCAATCCCGACTAAAAAAATCGGGTATGGTTGACGGGGTAAATTGACCGTGCTAATCTTGCACAAGAATAAGAAAACATCGCAAAACTAGAGAGTTGAGCTATGACCCAGGCGACCAGAACCCAATCCACAGCAGCAACCTTCACAGCCCTCAAATGTAAAGAATGCGGCGAAGAGTACGAACTCCAAGCAAAGCACGTCTGCGATTGCTGTTTTGGCCCGCTTGAAGTCAAGTACGACTACGACGCCATCCGCCGCACCGTCACTCGCCAAACCATCCAAGCCGGCCCCAACTCGATCTGGCGCTACCGCGCATTTTTACCAGTCGCTACAGATAACGTTATCGATGTCGGCACCGGCATGACTCCTTTATTAAAATCCCACCGCTTAGCCCGCCGCCTCGGTCTAAAAAATCTTTATATTAAAAACGATGCCGTCAATATGCCCACTCTCAGCTTTAAAGACAGAGTGGTGTCAGTCGCCCTCAGCAGAGCGAGAGAATTGGGTTTCACAACGGTATCCTGTGCCAGCACCGGCAATTTAGCTAACTCCACCGCTGCGATCGCCGCCCACGCCGGACTCGACTGCGTAGTCTTCATCCCCTCCGACTTAGAAGCAGGCAAAGTCCTAGGCACTCTGATTTACAATCCCACTGTCATGGCAGTTCACGGCAACTACGACCAAGTTAACCGCCTCTGTTGCGAAGTCGCTAATACACATGGCTGGGGATTTGTCAATATCAACTTGCGTCCCTACTATTCAGAAGGCTCGAAAACCCTGGGCTACGAAGTTGCCGAACAGCTAGGCTGGCAATTGCCCGATCACATCGTCGCTCCCCTGGCCTCCGGCTCTTTGTTCACAAAAATTTACAAAGGCTTTCAAGAATTCACCGAAGTCGGTTTAGTGGATGAAAAGAAAGTCAGATTCAGCGGTGCCCAAGCTGACGGCTGTTCCCCCATCGCCCAAGCCTTCCGCGAAGGCCGCGATTTCGTCAAACCGGTGAAACCGAATACAATTGCTAAGTCGATCGCGATCGGCAATCCAGCCGACGGTATGTACGCCCTCGACATCGCCCGCAAAACAGGCGGCAACATCGAATCCGTCAGCGACACCGAAATCATCGAAGGCATGAAACTCCTAGCAGAAACCGAAGGCATCTTCACCGAAACCGCAGGCGGCACTACAATCGCAGTCTTGAAGAAACTCGTAGAAGCAGGTAAAATCGACCCCGACGAAACTACCGTCGCCTACATTACCGGCAACGGCTTAAAAACCCAAGAAGCCGTTCAAGGTTACATCGGCGAACCCATCACCCTCGAACCAAAAATAGAAGCGTTCGAGCGTGCCCTAGAACGCGCCCGCACGCTCGAACGCTTAGAATGGCAACAAGTTTCGGTTTAACAGCTATTAGTCAGTAGTCGGCAGTCATCAGTCATTAGTTGTTAAGCTTTTGACTGATGACAACTGACCGATCGCTGAGGACTAATGACTGAGGACTAATAACTAATAACTCATGACTACTGGCTAAGGACTAAAAAAATGACTGTCAAAGTTTTAATTCCCACTCCCCTGCAAAAATTCACCAACAATCAAGCCACCATCGAATGCGGCGGCGACAACATTTCCGAACTGATTGAATCGCTGGAAACCAATTGTCCCGGCATCAAAAAAAGCCTGTGCGACGAAAAGGGAGAACCCCGCAGATTTCTCAACTTCTACGTCAACAGCGAAGACATCCGCTTTTTGGATGGCTCAAAAACAGCCCTCCAAGATGGCGATGAAGTTAGCATTGTTCCAGCAGTTGCTGGTGGCTGATTAGTTTTAAAATAAACGCAAGTGAACGCAGATAGATTTAAATAACTATCTGCGTTCACTTGCGTTTATTTACGGTTAAAAAACAACTCCCTCGCTAACCGAGGGAATTATACCAAATCCGGGATTTGGTAAGTAGCTCTCATAACGTTTTAATTCCGCTGAAACGGTTTGTGAAAGATTCTCCAAGAGTAAACCCTGCCCAAACAAAGCAGTAAAAGTAATCCCAAAAACCCAAAAAGCCACCGGCTTTTTTCTGCGGGCTTTCCAAAAAATTGTAGCGATTGGGGGCTTTCTATAAGACTGCTTCCTGAAATACATCGAGTCGGAGTTCTTCAATCTTGACAAGTTTGAAGGTCTTACCGAGATAAATCTCAGGACTTACGTCGTCTATGCTGACGTTTTTTAGGTGCAGCTACTTACTTATAAAACCAAATCTAGGTTTGTAGTTGCGCTTGGGCGCCCAAGCGCAACTACAAATCTAAAACTTATTTCTTTGCGCAGTGCGTTAGGGAATTATCGCACTAGGAAGCTGCCCTTGCAGCAGTCCGGGGACGGCGCCGGCCCGTCACCTGATTGGCAGGAGATGGCAAGGATGGGGATGATGGCGATGATGGCGATGATGGCGATGATAATAGCTTAGGTGCTTCCAGGGAACCCGGAGATACTTCTGCCTTTTCCGATCGCACAAAGGACGCTTCTTCAGGAATTTGCATCAGGAATACCAGCAAGGGATTGCTTTGAAGTTCCCGGCGCATCACTCGCTGAATAGCCTTTTCTATTTGCGTTTGAACTCCTACCCAGTCAACATTAACTTGTGAGTCAGCAGTAGCAGGTAGGACAAATTCCGACCAACGATCGCTCAAAACTGTTTCAATGGTTTGAGTGATTAATTTGATCACAACTTCGCGATCGGCTGATGTCACTACACCTTTCAAGTGTACTTCCGGCTTAGCAACTAATTTGCCATCCCAATTCAAAGCCGCCGCTACAGTTACAACGCCATCTCCGGCCAATTGCTGGCGTTCCTTGAGGACGTTCGCTTTGACAACGCCCGATCGAGAAGAATCTACCAATTCAATTCCTGAAGGCACTTTACCGCCCACTCGCATGGAATTTTCCGTTAATTCTACGACATCGCCGTTATCAATAATCACCATATTGCTAGCGGGAATGCCCATGCTTTGAGCCGTTTTGGAGTGCTGGATCAGCATCCGGTGTTCCCCGTGCACTGGCAAGAAGAACTTGGGACGAGTCATGTTAATCATTAACTTTTGGTCTTCCTGACAGCCGTGACCCGAAACGTGAATGCCTTTGTCGCGGCCGTAAACCACGTTTGCTCCCAGCATCATCAGTTTATCGATCGTGTTTACCACTGCGATCGTATTTCCCGGAATTGGGTTAGCCGAGAAAATGACTGTATCGCCCTTTCTGATTTTCAGTTCGTGATGTTCGCCGTTAGCAATGCGAGTCATCGCCGCCATCGGTTCGCCTTGGGAACCTGTGGTTAAAATCAGAACCTTGTCATCGGGTAAATTGCGGATTTCTTTCAGAGGTTTGAAAAGACTATCTTCGCATTTGATGTAGCCGAGATTGCGGCAGTGAGCGATGACGTTAAGCATCGATCGACCAACTACTCCTACATACCGATTGTTTTTCTTAGCCAATTCTAAAACAATTTGCAAACGGTGTACCGACGAAGCAAAAGTCGTGATCATTACCCGTCCCGTTGCTTGAGCGATAATTCTGTCTAAATTCGGAGCAACAGAACGTTCTGAAGCAGTAAAACCGGGAACTTCCGAGTTAGTAGAATCGCTGATCAAGCACAGCACGCCTTTTTCGCCGTACTCCGCCAGTTTCTGCAAGTCAAAATGTTCGCCGTCCACAGGAGTGTGGTCAATTTTAAAGTCTCCGGTGTGAATCAAAATTCCCACTGGAGTGTGAATTGCTACCGTGAAACTGTCGGCCATCGAGTGAGTGTTGCGAATGTATTCGACTAAAAAATGCTTGCCAATTCTTACCGTGTCGCGGGGTCTAACTGTCCTCAATTCTGTGCGGTGAGACACTCCCGCTTCTTCCAATTTTCCGGCTAGCAAAGCCATCGCCAAACGCGGCCCGTAAATCACCGGAATTTCAAATTGTTTGAGGTGATAGGGGATGCCGCCAATGTGGTCTTCGTGACCGTGAGTGACGATCATACCTTTAATTTTGTGGCTGTTTTCCCGCAGGTAAGTCATGTCTGGGAGGACAATATTTACACCGTGCATTCCATCTGTCGGGAACGCTAAACCTGCATCTAAAAGAATTATTTCGTCGCCGTACTCGAACACACAAGTGTTTTTACCGATTTCGTGCAGCCCGCCGAGGGGAATCACTTTTAGAGCAGATGCAGTTGTATTTTTGATCATGCGTATCCTTTGTTAGTTATTTTGTTATTTGTCTGTTGTCTGTTGTCTGTCGTCTGTCGTCTGTCGTCTGCTGTTCGTTGGTAGGGCAATATTTTTCCAAATATTTATGGAAAACTTCCCTGGGGGTTTTACTATCCCCTACATTCAGTTGTCTTTTGCCTTCAGTCTTTAATCCTCTGTCTTTAATTTTTGACTGTTAGCTAATTACTAACAATTAATTACTAAGGACGGATGACTAACAACTAATGACTTATCGCAACCAATATTCAGTTGTCTGAAAACTCGTTCTCGCCTGTCTAGATAGCTGATACTGCGGCTAGCTGGCTCAGTACGTCCTTTAACTTTTGAGTCATCTCAACGGGCGGATCGCACAGGGGCAGACGGGTGGAACCTACATCCCAGCCTTGAAGTTTAAGAGCTGTCTTGACGAGAATGGGATTTGTGGTGAGAAAAAGAGCTTTAAACAGGTCAAAAAGTTGCAAGTGAATCTGGGTAGCGACTTGAACTTGACCGCTCTCGAAAGCTTCGATCATCTGTTGCAGTTGCTCTCCTACCAGATGGCTGGCTACGCTAACTACACCAGATCCTCCTACCGCCAACATCGGCAAAGTTAGGGAATCATCTCCAGAATAGATGGCAAATTCAGGGGATGTCAAGCACCGAATTTGACTTGCTTGATCCAAGTTGCCACTTGCTTCTTTTACGGCCACAATATTGGGGATTTCTGCCAATCTAGCAACCGTCTCCGGCAACATATTCTGACCGGTGCGACCGGGGATGTTATATAACATTATAGGGAATTCTGGAGCAGATTGCGCGATCGCCCGAAAATGATTGTACAAACCTTCTTGCGGCGGCTTGTTGTAATAAGGAACCACCTGCAAACAGCCGTCTAACCCGAGGTTAGCTGCTTTTTGGGTAGCTGCGACTGCTTCTGAAGTAGAATTCGATCCCGCTCCTGCGATTACCAACGCCTTACCGGCCACCGCCTTTTGTACCACCTGAAATAATTCGTACTCTTCATCCCAGGTCATAGTGGGAGACTCGCCCGTAGTTCCGCACACTACCAAGCTATCCGTACCGCGATCGGCTAAATGAACTGCCAATTGTTCTGCTACCGCATAGTTAACGCTGCCGTCTTCCTTAAACGGCGTAATCATTGCAGTCAGAACCCGTCCAAACTTTACCACACTTTCTCCGATTTTAGACTGTTGATTTTTGATTTTAAATTTTTGATTTCAGATGAAAGGTTTATCTAAAATCCCCCATTTCAATTTTCAAGTTGCGAGGGTTCCCCCTAATTAGAAGCCGCAGCCACTGGGGTGCGCAACAAATCTTTTTGGGCCAGCAACTCAGCTATCTGGACCGCATTTAAAGCTGCCCCTTTGCGGATTTGATCGCCAGACAGCCACATCTCCAACCCGCAGGGGTGAGAAATATCTTGGCGAATCCTGCCGACTAACACCTCATCCTTACCGCTGGCCTCTACAGGCATCGGGAAATAATTAGCTTGCCAGTCTTCTACCACCTTAACCCCGCTTGCCTGCTTTAAGATTTCCTTGGCCTCGATCGCGCTAAAAGGCTCTGCAAACTCTAGATTAATCGCTTCCGAATGAGCGCGGAGTACGGGAACCCGCACGCAAGTTGCCGTAATTTTAATCTCGTCCGTACCAAAGATCTTCCGAGTTTCGTTTACCATTTTCATTTCTTCTTCACAATACCCCAAATCGTTAATCGGGGTGTTGTGCGGAAACAAGTTAAATGCTAAGGGGTAGGGAAATATATCTGTTTTGGGCATTTCCCCCTGCAAAATTGCTCTTGCTTGAGCTTTCATTTCCTCCATTGCCCTCGCCCCAGCCCCGCTGGCAGACTGGTAAGTCGCTACCACTATGCGCTGTACCGGCTTAACTTTGTGAAGCGGCCAAACGGCAACTGCCATCAAAATCGTCGTGCAGTTGGGATTAGCAATTATACCTCGGTGAGTTGCCGCCGCTTGGGGATTGACTTCGGGAACCACTAGCGGTACGGTCGCATCCATGCGGAAAGCGCTAGAATTGTCAATGACCACTGCTCCGGCTGCCACCGCTTGCGGAGCCCATAATTTAGAAGTAGAGCCGCCGGCGGAGGCGAGCACCAGATCTACATTATCAAACGATCGCGCCGAAACTGCTTCGACCGGCAGCATCTCGCCGCCAAAAGGCAATGTAGTGCCTGCTGAACGTTCCGAAGCCAGCAGCTTCAAGTTAGAAATCGGAAAACTCCGGCTGTGCAAGAGTTCTAGCAACTCGGCCCCGACTGCGCCGGTGGCTCCTAAAATGGCAACTCGATAGGATTGAGACAAATTACTTTCCTCCAAAAATTATACTCTAAACGATCGAAATCAAAAATTTAAATAACTGCAATTCTCAATATCAAACTTAATTAATGTTATGCGACATCAGGAGCATGAGAGGATGGCAATGGTGCAGTTAACCGAAACGGCCGATCGAACTTCCCGATCGATCAGTGCGATTGTAACCCAATGCCAGTTTAGCATCTTTTGCCGTTAGCGAATCCCTCAAAGAGGATCGCCCCGCGCCAATCCGCATCGTTCTGCCAGCAGGCGCATCCGTTGACTTTGACGGGCTGCCCAAAACATTGACATCTAAGGGCGATATGTGCTATGGTTCATCGGCGATTAGTGGACTTAACCTCCACTTTCCTAGCAGCAAAAGCTAGTATCCTCACACTAAAACTATTTGGCAAAAGCCAAAAAAGTAGCCGGTTACGACTTACAGTCTCATCCGGTAGAGGTGTTTGTAGTTGTGCCGCTACAAGTCAAAGCGTACAAACTTAAAATGCAGGCAAAGTCAGATTTGTATGTATTTTATTACACTATTGTTAAATATCAAAAAAGCCGATGAAAGTAACCCAGGAAAAACTTCCAGCTAGCCAAATTGGTCTGGAAATCGAAGTACCGTCAGAAAAGTCAAAACAAGCTTACGAACAAGTAATTAAACAATTTGCTCGCGAGGTCAATATTCCTGGGTTCCGCAAAGGCAAAGTTCCCCGTCAAGTTTTGCTACAGCGCCTGGGTCAGACTCGCTTGAAGGCGACTGCTTTGGAAAATTTGATTAATGAGTCGCTGCAAAAAGCCCTCGAACAAGAAAAAATTCCGGCAATTGGCAGTTTTGAACTGCGCACCGAGTTTGAAGAATTATTAGCTAAGTTCGATCCAGAACAGCCTCTGATTTTTTCGGCTAAGGTTGACGTAGAACCAGAAGTGAAATTGGGTCAGTACACAGGTTTGCAGCTTCAAGCAGAAGAAGCTAAGTATGATGAGGCTCAGGTAGATGAGGTACTGGCAAAATATCGATCGGACAAAGCTGCTTTAATCCCCGTAGAAGGCCGGCCGGCTCAGTTGGGAGACACGGCTTTGGTAGATTTCTCCGGTAGATTTGCGGAAGCACCCGAAGGCGAAACTCCCGCAGAAATTCCCGGCGGTCAAGCAGAAGATTTTCAAGTAGAATTGTCGGAAAATCAGTTTGTACCGGGCTTTATCCAAGGCATGATCGGGATGAATCCGGGAGAAACCAGAGAAGTTTCCGTGGAGTTCCCCGATGAGTACAGCAGTGAAGAATTAGCGGGAAAACCAGCAATCTTTACGATTACCCTCAAAGAACTTAAGGAAAAAGAATTGCCGGAGTTGGACGACGACTTCGCCCAAGAAGTCAGCGAGTTTGAAACTTTAGCAGAACTCCGCGCATCCCTCGAAACTCGGTTTAAAGCAGAGCAAGAAAACAAGACATCAGCTAATAAGGAAAAAGCTATATCAGCAGCACTCGTGCAGCTAATAGAAGTGGAAATTCCCGAAACAATGCTCGATCGCGAAATCGATTATTTGTTGAATCAACAAGCCGTCCAATTGAAAAATTACGGCATAGATATCAACCAACTGTTTACGGAAGAAAATATGGGCCCGATGCGGGAACGCTCGCGTCCGGAAGCAGTCGATCGGCTCAAGCAGACTCTAGCTCTGGCAGAAGTAGCCAAGCTGGAATCCTTATCTGTGGAAGACGCAGAAGTAGCAGCAGAAGTAGCAAAAGTCAGAAAGCAGTTTCCCAAAGGAGATTTTGATCCCCAAAGGTTGCAGGAATTTGTAAGGGAAGACTTGCTCAAACAAAAAACCCTGAAATGGTTGGAAGAAAAAGGGACAATCGAACTCGTCCCTGAAGGCTCTTTGAATCCCGCAGCAGAAGAATCAGAAGAATCAGACGCTGAAGTTTCAGAAGAAGAAGAAGCAGCCACAAGCGTCGAAGTGGAAGTTGTAGGCGAAGAATAGAACTTAATGTGTTCAAATGTCCTAATTGGGGGCATGGAATCAACCGTGGTTTTAACCGCGCACCCGCAGCTTACTGGAAGCTGCGGGTGTCTATTAGAAGCAGCAACGATTTACAAGTAAGTGTTTTAACTCATTCACGCCGCCAGCGTTGTGCAAAGCGCACAAAGCAATCTCACGTACTCAAAACTCCGCATTTCCCCGATATCCGTTCAGAAGAGGCATAATAGTTAAAAGCTGGCGGCTTAATTTAAAGCTTTCATCAGCAGCAAATTGTCTAGAATCCTTGACTGGTGTCTTATGGTTGTATCTCAATCTTCCAATTACCTAATTACAAGCTATAACGATTTTGATGTCAGTACCAGCCCCAGCAATGTAGTGCCGATGGTACTAGAACAGTCGGGGATGGGCGAGCGGGCTTTTGACATTTACTCGCGCTTGCTGCGGGAGCGAATTGTGTTTTTAGGAACTCCCGTAACCGACGAAGTTGCTGACTCGATAGTGGCTCAGCTATTGTATCTGGATGCCGAAGACCCAGAAAAAGATGTCCAAATGTACATAAATTCCCCCGGCGGCTCGGTGACGGCCGGCATGGCAATTTATGACACAATGCAGCAAATCCGCCCGGATGTGGTGACGATTTGTTACGGTTTGGCAGCGAGTATGGGCGCATTTCTGCTGACAGCAGGAGCAGCCGGCAAGCGGATGTCTCTTCCGAGTTCCCGGATTATGATTCACCAGCCGCTTGGAGGCGCTCAAGGTCAAGCAGTTGATATTGAGATTCAAGCCAAAGAAATCCTTTATCATAAGCGTAAGCTGAATCAACTGTTAGCGCACCACACAGGTCAACCGATCGAGAAATTAGAGGCGGATACTGAGCGCGACTTCTTTATGTCAGCCGAGGAAGCCAAAAATTACGGTTTGGTCGATCGAGTTATCGAAAAGGAAAACCTTCCGGCGGCGGGAGAGAATGTCACTGCACTGAATTAAGAGGCTGTTATGTCTAAGTACGACTCCCATCTAAAATGTTCGTTTTGTGGCAAGTCTCAAGAGCAAGTACGCAAGTTGATCGCAGGGCCCGGGGTGTATATCTGCGACGAATGCGTGGACTTGTGCAATGAAATTTTAGATGAGGAGTTGTTTGACTCGAGTGCAGTGCCGGCAGCGGCGGTGGCTCCGAAGCAGGAAACGACGCAAAAGCGCCGCGCTACCTCGGGCAAAAGTATGTCGCTGAGCCAAATTCCGAAGCCGAGGGAAATTAAAAATTACCTCGACGAAAATGCGATCGGGCAAGATGAGGCGAAAAAGGTGCTCTCGGTGGCAGTTTACAACCACTACAAGCGCCTGAGCTTTATCCATGCAAAAAATAGTGGCAAACACCCGCCGGAAGAAGTAGAACTGCAAAAATCGAATATTTTGTTAATCGGGCCGACGGGCTGCGGAAAAACTCTGCTGGCTCAGACTTTGGCGGATATGCTAGACGTGCCGTTTGCGGTGGCTGACGCGACGACGCTGACGGAAGCGGGCTATGTCGGCGAAGATGTGGAAAATATTTTGCTGCGGCTGCTGCAAGTGGCAGATATGGACGTGGAAGAGGCGCAGCGCGGAATTATTTATATTGATGAAATTGACAAAATTGCCCGCAAGAGCGAAAATCCTTCGATTACGCGGGATGTGTCGGGTGAAGGCGTGCAGCAGGCGCTGCTGAAAATGCTGGAGGGGACGATCGCCAATGTACCTCCCCAAGGCGGCCGCAAGCATCCCTATCAAGACTGCATCCAAATTGATACCAGCAATATCATGTTTATTTGCGGCGGCGCTTTTGTCGGTCTTGAGAAAGTAATAGAGCAGAGAACGGGCAAAAAGTCAATGGGTTTTATTCAGCCCGGAGAAGCTCAGCCGAAGGAAAAGCGGGCCGCTGACGTTCTCAAGCAACTGGAACCGGATGATTTGGTGAAGTTTGGGATGATTCCTGAGTTTATTGGGCGGGTACCGGTGGCGGCGGTGTTGGAACCGTTGGATGAGGAAACGCTGATGGCGATTTTGACTGAGCCGCGCAATGCTTTGGTTAAGCAGTATCAAAAGCTGCTGAAGATGGATAACGTGCAGTTGGACTTTAAGCCGGATGCGATTCGGGCGATCGCCCAGGAAGCATACCGCCGCAAAACTGGAGCGCGGGCGCTGCGGGGAATTGTCGAAGAATTGATGTTGGATGTGATGTACGAGTTGCCGTCGCGCAAGGATGTTGCCCGGTGTACGATTACTAAGGAAATGGTCGAGAAGCGATCGACCGCCGAGCTGTTGGTACTTCCGTCTTCGCTGCCCAAGCCAGAGTCAGCTTAAAAGCAAGGTTTTCAGCACAGCCACTTATGGAATCTCGCATTCAATCATACCTGCGCTTTGCCGCGAGCCAGCAGCGCGACACCGAGCGGATCGGGCCGTTCCTCGCTACCTTCAGCCGCCACAGCGCCAACCCTTATCTGAACTATGCAATTCCCGACGACGGCGCCGCACCCTCGCTCGCCGATGTCAACGCCCTAATCGCTGCGTACTCTCAGCGCGGGCGACAGCCGCGTTTGGAGTATGTCGCGAAACTAGCGCCTGCTGTCGAAGAAACGCTGATCTCCGCCGGTTTCACCGTTGAAGGACGCTTGCCGCTGATGACTTGCACTCCGGGTTCCGAGAAATTGCTTCCCGTCCCCCCAGGCATCGAACTAATTTTGCCAGTTTCCGAGGCCGAGATCCTCGGTACAGCGGCGGCGCAACACGAGGCTTTCACAGAGGCTGCACCAAGCCCTGAAGACGTTGACACTCTTCGGAAAAGTCTGGCAGCAGGCAGCATCGCGGTACTCGCCCGCGTAGAAGCAACGGGCGAACCTGCGGGGGCTGGAATGTTTACTGTGCCGGCAAATCAGACGACAGAAATCGCCGGTATCGGCGTGCGCGTCCCTTTTCGCCGGCGGGGCATAGCAGGGGCCTTGACGGCCCGGCTGCTGCGAGAAGCTTTCGAGGCCGGTGTTGCGGTGGCGTTTCTGATGCCGGGACACGAAGAGGAATTCCGAGTTTACACCCGCGCTGGATTTTGTGCGATCGGCGAAATTTTGCACATTTCGCTGCCGCAAGCATAGATTTACCAATCTATAAAATCATCCTCATTTAACTCAGAAGATAACTCGGAAAAATCCGGTTCAGATTCCAATCTAAAAGTTTCCGACTCCCAAATCTCCAAGTCATCAGATAAATCGACTACTTCCCCGTCAAATATATCAGCCAACTTCCTAGCCGAATTTGCGACATCTCGCGCGTCATCACGCACCGCTACAGCCTGAGCGTTAGAGTCATTTTGAGAGTCTGTAGAGGCGTTTGTGGGCGATCGCGATTCCGAAGTTGTCGGCACATTAACGGCGGTATTTTCAGCCGCTATCGGGTGTTTTTGTTCTTCTCCACCCTTCCCCAAAAAATCATCTGTAATCTCAGAAGCCGCCGAGTTCTGCACCTGTTGGCCGGCATCATCCGCAGGATGAGAATTCCTGGGATTTTCGCCAACACGTCCGTTATAATTTGGCAAATTATTGGCGCGGGAACTATTACTTTCACCGGGATTTGTCAAGCCCACTTTTACTGTTACTCGACGGTTAAAAACTTGCACAAAAGCTTCTTCTATATTAGCTACTTTGTCTTTAACCATATTGAGCAACGGCTGCGAACTAATCTTAACATGAGCAGTATTATTGCTAAAAATTACTAGCTGTCCGTGTTGGCGAAGCAGCGATTGAGTGCCGTGCGGTCGCACGCGGTCAAGTATCTGTTCCCACACTCGATTTAAATCGATTTCATCGGCTGAATTAGTCGGTGAATAATTTGTTTGATTCGTTTCAGCAGTTGGTACAGGTGCGGGAATTTGTGCAGGAGGTGCGATTTCTTTTGGATTAGCCACAGGCGGCGGCTGAGGTGGAGGATTTTGCGAATTGGGAACTGAAGATTGTTCAATATTAGATGTCTGGTTCTCACCCTTGCTAAGGGGGGGTTGGGGGGGGTGAATTTGTGATGGAGCAACATTTTTCGCTGGTTCGGCTGCCGGTTGCTGCTGAGATCTAATTGCTGAGGGCAGCAATCCCAACAGCGTTACTTCCAGCCACAAACGCGGCTGAGTGGTATTTTTAATTTGCACTTCGTGGGTTTGCAAATGTTTCTGACCTGCCAAAATCAACTCGACATTCCAATCGCGGGCAAAATTGCAAATTTTTTCCCAAGTTGCAGATGTTAAAGCTACTAAATCTAATCGCTTTGGTGCAGTTTTGGCTATTAGCAAATCTCGGTAAAAGCTCGCGAGACTTTGCAGCACGATTAGCGGTTCCCGACCGCGATCCATGAGGTGGCGGGTCATGTCTATTAATGCTGTAGCGTTATCTGTATCAATAGCTTGCAGCAAATCCATTAAATCATTTTCAGGGACTGCACCGACTAGATCCCAAACTTTTTCGACTGTTACTTGACCGGGAAATAAGCTCAGTTGGTCTAGCAAACTTTCGGCATCTCGCAGACCTCCTTGGGCCATTTGAGCGACCATTTGTACTGCATCACTGGCAATATTGATATTTTCTAATTGAGCAATTTTGTGCAAGTGCGCAATCATTGCTTCGAGGGGGATGCGGCGGAAGTCGAACTTTTGGCAACGAGAAATAATAGTGGGTAATACTCTTTGTGGGTCGGTTGTTGCGAGGACAAATACAACGCGGTCTGGCGGTTCTTCTAATGTTTTTAATAAAGCATTAAATGCCTGGGTACTGAGCATATGAACTTCGTCTATTACATATACTTTATAGCGGCACTGTACGGGAGAAAATTGAGCTCGTTCGATTAAATCCCGAATGTTATCTACTCCCGTGTTGCTGGCGGCGTCAATTTCGATGACATCTAGCGTCGAACCTCGGGCAATTTCTTGGCAAACGTTGCATTTGCCGCAGGGTGTCGGGGTGGGGGCAACCGTAGAAATACAGTTGAGAGATTTGGCGAAAATTCTGGCACTGGAGGTTTTACCGGTGCCTCTGGGGCCGGTGAATAGATATGCTGGTGCTATGCGCTCTTGCAGGATGGCGCTGGTGAGGGTTTGGGCGATCGCCTCTTGACCGACTAATTCGGCAAATGTCTGAGGGCGATATTTGTGGTGCAGGGGTTCGTAAGTCACGATCGAATATGGGTGGTATTAGCTGTAATCTTAGCTAAGGAGACGTTGTTCGATCGCACCACAGCTCGACTTTCACAGCAAGCCGCCCGGTGGGCTTGCAAGGCGGGAGCGAGCGCACAGTAGGAATTAGCACCCTCCCAACGTCCGCGCCTCGATCGTCCGGGCGATCGACTGTTCTCCTTGATGTTTTCTGCTGTTCGCTCCCAGAGTTACGATTAATTTATGTGTATTTCTTTTTATTTTGCTAGAAACGGAGACCGCCGAACAAACATTTTTTTTCGCTCTATTGGTATAATATATTACAGACAATTCACCATTTCTTTTTGCCACTGCCAGCGCAGGATTTTCCGAGATTTCGGAAACCTGCTTGCTATTAAAGATAAAGTATTAATTAGAGGGTGCGTGCTCCAGTTGCAGAAATCCAGTTGTACCAAGATGATGGTGGAATGATGTCAATGTTGGTTGATCGAGTTGCACTACCAGCTCTACTCTGGAGTCCTGTATAAATATAGCGTCAAATTTTACCCTTTAAAAGCCCATGTCAACCCAAATAATCCTTGTAGAACCAAGGTTGGCAGTAGCCTCTCCCAAACCTAAACAGGCTAAACCCGGACATCCGTCCTCAGACCAACTCTTCATGGGAGCCTCGGGATTACTGTTGTTATTGCTTATCGGTTTAGCGGTGTTTACCAAGCTAAAACTCGGCGATTTGAGCAAAAAGCTCAAATTTGAGGAGTTTAGAAATCGAGAACTCCAGAAAAAATACAAAATGGCTCTGGAAACAATCTCAAAAATGGAAAAGAATCCCGACCTTATCCACTCCCGAGACTTTAATTTAGACTACTTGAGAATGCGGATGGCGGAAGAAGTTTTTCACTTTGGCATTGTGAACCAGATCAAGCAAAAAGTCAAAGACAAAATTAGTATTGCCCTACGTCCGACGCAGAGTGCGGTGGGAGAGAAAAACGGGTCGGCGGGCACCGGCAGGCAAGTGGATTCGATGTTTGATATCGAATACGAAACTGGCGATCCCGCAGTAAAAATAGAAAAACGAGTGCTGTTTCGGATTCAAATTAAGCTGATGAAACTGCCGACTCAGGCAACATCGGCGACAATTAATCAAATTATTGACTGTTTGGAAACTTATCTGAGTCCTTCTGACGACCACGACAGTTGGCAGCCGACAATTCAAGGTCGCATCGTTCATATTGAGTGGGATCAAAAAGCAAAGCCGACGCCGATGTTGGTGCTGGAACAGTCGAATGAAGGGGTGAATGTTACCTTTAGGACTACGAGAACGCCTGCCGGCAGACCTGCAAATGACCTTGAGAGGCAGTTGACAGGAGCGAAAGGCCAAAAAAACGGCAAAAGTAGTTCTAAAACTTCAGCCAAAGGTGCAACAAAAAGTCCTGCTAAGGTAGGAGGAAAGCGTCCCAGTTCCCGCAAATAAGTTTAGGTGGATTAATTTTATTTTTGCGAAAGAACGCCTGTGGCAGCGGCTGTTGATGTATCTTGTGCGAGGTAGCCGTCTTCCATGTGAATAATGCGATCGGCTATGTCTAAAATGCGGTTGTCGTGGGTGACCAGCAAAATAGTGCAGTGCTGTTCTTTGGCCAAACCTCGCATAATTTCTACCACATCTCGACCTGATTTACTATCTAGGGCTGCTGTGGGTTCGTCGGCTAATACTAATTTCGGCTGGCTGACTAATGCCCGGGCGATCGCAACTCTTTGTTTCTGTCCGCCAGAAAGACTGTCCGGGTAATAATCTATTCTTTCTCCCAAGCCTACAGCTTCCAGCATTCCCTCTATTTTATCATTAGTTTCTTGACGAGAAAGATGGCTGTGCAGTTCTAAAGACATTTGCACGTTTTGCCTAGCTGTCAAGCATTTGAGCAAATTGTGAGCTTGGAAAATATAGCCGATGTCGCGCCGGACTTTAACTAATTTATTTTTCCCGGTTCCCCGCAATTCTTGGTCGAGAATTTTAAGACTACCTTCTTGGATCGATCGCAAAGCTCCTATCAAGGTTAACAATGTTGTTTTACCAGACCCCGAAGGTCCAGTCATCAACACGATTTCGCCCGGATAAATTTCGAGGTTGATGTCAAATAATGTCTGTTTGCGAAGTTGTCCTTCCCCAAAGGAATGATTGAGATTTTTAATTGAGACAACTGGTAAAGTATTCATTGGTAATTTGTTGCTGTTAATTCGTAATTGGTAATTGGTATTTCCTTCTTCCTTCCTTCTTGCTTCTTTCTTTCTTTCTTCTTCCTTCTTCCTTCTTCCTTCCTTAAAAAATATCTGCTGGGTCAGCCGCCTGCAACTTCCTAACTGCGATCGCCCCCGAGACAGAACACATGATCACTGTCATTGTAAACACAGTTACAACTTTTCCCAAACTCATGTACATCGGTAAACTCGTAGCAGTTCTAGCTAAACCGTATAGCACCACAGAAATCCCAAGTCCTGGCAGATAACCAAGGATTGCCAAAATTAAAGCCTCTTGAAAAACCACACTCAAAAAGTAACCGTCTTTATATCCCATCGCCTTTAACGTAGCGTATTCTGGCAAATGGTCATTAACATCAGTATAGAGAATTTGATAGACAATCACGATTCCAACGATAAACCCCATTGTCGCGCCGAGAGTAAAAATAAATCCGATCGCCGTGCTTTCTTCCCAATATTTTCTCTCAAAAGCTACAAACTCTTCTTGAGAAGCAATTGTCACGTCTTGCGGTAAACTTGCCCTCATTTTTGCAATCACAGCCTTGACATCCGTTCCCGGTTGCAAGTGAACAATTCCGACATCAATTAAACCTCTACTTCTTCTACTATGAAAAATCCGCAGAAAGTTCAAATCGCTAGTAATAATATTGCCATCAGCACCGAAAGATGCTCCTAAAGTAAATAACCCCTCTACAGTAACGCGGCGGTTATCTATTTCAGTTTCCACAGGCTTTCCCTGGTTAAAATATTCTGCTACTGGGCCAAACTCCGGGCGCGAAGCTCGATCGAATAAAACGACATCGGGAAGTTTGATTTTGTCCAAATTATCTTTGACTTCCGGCATTTCAAAGATGGGATGACTGGGGTCAAAACCGATTACCATCAGTTGGCGGGTATTGCTTTTGTCTGGGGCGGGATTTTTCCACAAACCAAAGCCTAAATATACCGGGCTAATTCCTGTAACGCTATTAAAACTCAAAGCTTGATACAAACGCCGCTGGGGAAAACTTTTCATGGCTATTAAAGCCGTTGACTGGGTGCTGGTGATGAAAATATCGCCTTTTAGCTGTGCATGAAAGCTGACGGAACTTTCAAATAGTGCATCTCTAAATCCGAACTGTATAAACATCAGCAAGTCGGCGAAGCCAATGCCGGCTAGCGCGATTACTAAGCGCATTTTTTCGCGGGTTAACTGTGCCCAAGCTAGCGGTATTTTTGCCATAATCCTCCGATTTTAGATTTGAGATTTTGGGTTGGGGATTGAATAATTTTAGGAATTAAGCACGGGTGTTGAGCAACGGGTTTTTTTTACCCTTATATTTGATTCAAACCCTTAATCTCGGTAAAAAACCCGGTTTCTTGAGTCCCCATGCGTAAGTCCTGTAAACGTAAAATTTAGATATTTATTTTAACTTCAACCTGTAAGTTTGTTAGGGCTGCAACTTTCTTGCTCGATTCGGGATCGAGCCGAATTCTTACTTCGATAACTCTCGCGTCGGTGTCGGCGGCGGGGTCTGTATTAAGGACATCTTTTTTGCCGATTTGTTTGCCGATGCGATGGACTGTGCCTTCCAAAGTGCCTCCAAATACCGGGCTGCTGACGGTAGCGCGCTGGCCGTTTCGCACTTTGGCGATGTCGGTTTCGTAAATTTCTGCTATGGCGTACATTTGATCGGTGCCGCCTAGTTCTACGATGCCGTCTTGAGTGTTGACACCTTCTCCTTGTCGGCTGTGAACTTTGAGGATGTAGCCGGATACGGGTGCTTTGACGTAACTTAAGTTTAAGTCTACTTGAGCTTTTTGTTTAGTGGCGATCGCACTTTCAATGGCGGCTTGGGCGGCTTGCACGTCTTCGGGACGGACTTCGGCAATTTGGTCGAGATTTGCTTTGGCTTGATTGATTTGTTCTTGGCCGGTTTCTGCTTTTTGTTTGAGTATTGCTTCGGCTTGATTGATTTGTTCTCTACCAGTTTCTATCTTTTGATTTAAAGTGGCTCTAGCTTGGTTAATTTCCTGCCTGCCGGTTTCTAACTTGCGTTTGAGATTGGCTCGCGATTGATTAATTTCCTGCTTGCCTGTTTCTACTGTTTGTTTGACTGTCGCTTTTGTTTCGACTATTTGCTCTTGCAGTGTTTGCACTGTTTTTTCTAATACAGCTTGAGCTTCTTTGACTTTGTGGCGAGCCGTCTCTGTTACTAAGCGTTTGGTGTCGTAGGCGGAAGCAGAAATTGCGCCTGTTTCTGAGAGTTCTTTATTGCGTCGTTCCTCGGCTTCGGCGTTCGCCAATTCGGCTTTTAGCCGATCGACTGTAGCGTTTTGAGAGGCAATTTCGCCCCGCAATTGAGCTTCTAACCTAGCCAATTTGGATTGCTGCACCTCTGTTTCTCTTTCTAGTTGTGCCTCAAATTTGGCAAGATTAGCTTGTTCGGCTTCGGTTTCTCTTTGCAGCGCTGCCTCGAATTTGGCGACGTTAGCTTGTTCGGCTTCGGTTTCTCTCCGCAGTTGAGCTTCTAATCGGGCGATATTGGCTGATTCGCCTTCGGTTTCTCTTTGCACTTGTGCTTCAAACTTGGCAACTTCTGCTTTTTGAGCGCCGACAACGCCGGTTTTCGCGCCTGCTTGAATTTTCGCTAATTCTGCTTGTTTGACTTTGATTTCTTTGTCGGCTTGTTGGAGGATTGCTTGGAGCCGATCGCGCGTATCGAGAACTGCTATGATTTGTCCTTGAATAACTCGATCGCCCTCTTCCACCTGCAAGAGTTCAATTCTTGCTCCCTCCGACGCCGAAGGGGCCGACAATTTGATAACTTCCCCCTGCGGAGTCAACCTACCCAAAGCTGTGACGCTGGTGCGGGTGGCGACGGGAGTTGCAGCAGCCGTTGCAGCCGCTGCCTTTAACTCTTCGGCTTTTCTAATTTGAGATACTTGCCAAAAACCTACTCCTGTGGTAACGATAGTGGCAGCGATCGCTAAACCGATTACTCCTCGCCCTGGGGGTTTTAAAAATGATTTATCCTTGACCCGTGATTCCTTTCCCATGACTTATAAAGTAGGTGATTTCCTCATTAAGTTTTGCCCACCTACTATGAAGTAGTGTAAACCAAATTCAGCTATTTAGGAAAATCAAACAGCACCTCAGTCATGTAATGTTCGGCCCAATCTTGACCGAAAGCTTTTTCGAGTACGCGGCGGGTTTTGTCGTTTTGCTGCTGCTGGCTGCAGTAGTAAATATGAGCGTCGAGAA
This sequence comes from Microcoleus sp. MOSTC5, assembly GCF_036701825.1. NCBI lineage: Bacteria > Bacillati > Cyanobacteriota > Cyanophyceae > Oscillatoriales > Microcoleaceae > Microcoleus > Microcoleus sp. MOSTC5. The sequence goes on from NZ_JAUBRK010000004.1 coordinate 80,658, forward strand.
TTTTCGATTCTTCGGCCGCAGAGACTGGTTCAGAGGCGACTGCCTGTTGGCAGTGAATTTCCACGTAGGATTCAACTATGTCCAGAAATCTGTTTTCTTCTTCCATCGACTCTGGTCGCACAAACAGACAAAATTCTGAGAAAATATCCCCCCATTCTGGAATTTGGCGGGGAGAAGAAAATTGGTTGACGGGCAAAATTTCCAGTTGAGTTCGGTAGGTTTCCGACAAAGTTCGCTCTCGATTGAGGGGAGAAAGGTCTGCGATCGCGGCGCTAACTTGGCCTTTGCCTGCTACTATATCCGTACCGAACATCGGCAAAGCATAATTCGGTCTGGGAAACATCACGCAGTGCAGTATGTCAAGTACCGGCCCGACTTTAGCGAGTTCGAGGTGTATTTTGCGGAACTGGGGCGTTTGATAGCAGCGGTTTTCAATGATCAGTTTTTCTCCTTCCAAGCGCCCTTCTACGTATCCCAACTCAGCGGGCAGGTGGTAGGGTTCCAGGTCTAGATAGCGGTGCCATACTGCTTCCATCCGGTCTGCTAAATTGCGGATGAGGTAGTGCTGTTGTTCGCGGAGGGAAGGCTGGGATATTTCTAACATTCCTATTTATCGGGGGATAGCTTAATAAAACTTGATTCTACTGTTGCAGGATGCAGGAAAAAAGGTAGATACTTTAACAATATCAGTAGATTGACTTACGATCGAGCAAGTTTTACAGGAGATTTTGTATGTTTGGTCTGGGATTGCCCGAAATGGGCATTATTGCGGTAGTCGCTATTCTAATTTTTGGCCCCAAGAAAATTCCTGAGTTGGGAAATGCTTTGGGCAAAACGCTGCGGAGTTTCAAGGAAGGGGTAGGTCTAGGTGATGATGAATCGGTCCAGAAGGAGAAGGAGAATGAGGAAGAGGGTCAGCCGAAGGTGTAAATTAGGTTTTTAGTGAGGAACTTATACCGAATCCGGGTTAGAAATCCGCGCTCTGACTCAGCGGTTGAAATTGATCGTACACAAACTTTCGCCCCTCTCTTGGAGACTAACAAATAAAGGGGGTATTTAAGCCAGATTTGGTATGAATTCTGCGGTTGAAACCGCTCCTCAACAAAGTTTCGTTCCTCTCTAAAAGATTAAGAAATAAGGCGTGTTTAAGCCCATTTTGGTATTAAGTGTGCGGTTGAAACGCTCCTCAACAAATTTTCTTTCTTCTCCAAGAGGCTAAGAAATAAAGGGGTATTTAAGCCACATTTAATATTAAGATGTACAGGACTTAATTTTGACGTTCCTATTTCTTGAAACTATCGTGTGGGGGCAGTAAAAAGCGCTCCACAAGTTAAATATAAATGCCGCCACAGCTTAGTTTGAGCGAGTTTTATGAGGGCTGAAGCCCTCACTACGAATTTATTCTATAAATTTTTGTTCTCTAACTTCGAGGGAATAATCTTTGACAGCTTGGGTAATCGTTTCTCGCAAATTGGCGTAAGCTTTCGCAAAAGGCGGCTGTTTTTCAGAAAGTCCCAACAAATCGGAAGTAACTAAAACTTGACCGTCGCAGTGCGGCCCGGCCCCGATACCAATGGTGGGTATAGTTAATTTTTGGGTAATTTGAGCCGCTAAGTCTGAGGGAATGTGTTCTAGCACGATCGCAAAAGCACCGGCTTCTTGAAGCGCGATCGACTCTGCTATGATGCGATCGGCTGCTTCGGCTGTTTTTCCTTGTTTTTTGTAGCCGAGTTGGTGTACCGACTGCGGAGTTAAACCGACGTGTCCCATCACCGGAATTCCGGCGGATGTCAGTTGCAAAACTGTGGCGGCCATTGCTGGATATCCACCTTCTAATTTTACAGCTTGAGCCCCTGTTTCTTTCAAAACTCTCCCGGCCGAGTGCATGGCTTGCTGCGGACTTTCTTGGTATGTCAAAAACGGCAAATCGACAACAATTAATGCTTGTTCAACTCCGCGGCGCACAGCTTTAGCGTGGTGCAGCATTTCATCCAGAGTTAGCGGTAGCGTAGTTTCGTAGCCTAAGACTGTCATGGCGAGGGAATCGCCGACTAGGATGATATCTACGCCTGCTCGATCGATGAGTTGAGCGATCGCATAATCATAACCTGTCAGGGCAACAATTGACCGCCCTTGTTGTTTCCACTGAATTAATTGATGAGTAGTGACTGACATTTTAGTGCAAAAATATAATATTATCTCCTGCTATTACTTATAATATCAAATCCGGGTTCCATACTCGTCGATCATTCGGAGCTTGAAATCGCTTCTTGTCAAACCAAGTCCGAGCAGAGGGGGACTAAGAGTAAGAGGCGAAAATTATCGGGATTTTATACCCGAATATAACTTTGGCTTCCCTCTGCCGGCAAAACAATCAACCGCTGATTTTTCAAGTCCGGTTCTAAACCCAAATCTTCGAGAGGTATTAAGCCGAGTAAAGGTTCTTCTCCTGCGGGAATTTCTACACAATCATACCTGCCTTCTCGTCCAGCTACGGCAAGAGTGACATCTTTGAACAGACGAAATTTTCTGGTTCCTATTGCCGTATGTCCGTCGATTTCACCTAGCATTGGCAAACCCAACTGACTGATAATATCTGCTGGTAAGCAGAGTCGAGTTGCTCCTGTATCGACTAAGACGTTATCGATGGTGATAGAGCGTATTTGCTCTGCGGGGATGAACCCTCTTTCTCCCAGAATTTCATCGATGTGATTGGTGACGGTTATTGTTGCGGTGACTCTGCCCATTTTTTTGTCCTTTTGTTTTGCTATAGAATGTTTACGTTACTTTTCGACTAAATAATCTATAATCTAGGCTGCATATTGTACATTTTAACAATATTTGTAACTAAGAGCGATATTTTTATTTATTCCTGAAGTTCTGCTAATAACAGTTCCCCGAAAGGATGTTTTTGCAATTGCTCAAATGTCAAATGTCCTTTACTTATTCCTTCACGCCACAGCCCAACATAATTTCCCCAAACTATGAGAACATGAGGATGATTTTCTGACAATTTTCTGCGAATAATTTCCACAGCTTGCAAAAACAGCGACTCCGCTTCCGAGTACCTACCTTGGGATTGATAAAGTCCGGCTAAATTGTTGAGGTGAGTAGCTAAACTGGGATGGTCTTCAGGAAGCGATCGCCTGTCTATTTCCACAGCTTGCAAATACAGCGGTTCCGCTTCCGAGTACCTTCCTTGGGATTTATAAAATAGGGCTAAATTGTTGAGGTGAGTAGCTACATCGGGATGGTCTTCAGGAAGCGATCGCCTGTGTATTTCCCCAGCTTGCAAATACAGCGGTTCCGCTTCCGAGTACCTTCCTTGGGATTGATAAAGTTCGGCTAAATTATTGAGGTGATTAGCTAAAATGGGATGGTCTTCAGGAAGCGATCGCCTGTGTATTTCCCCAGCTTGCAAAAACAGCGGTTCCGCTTCCGAGTACCTGCCTTGGGATTCATAAAGTCCGGCTAAATTATTGAGGTGATTAGCTAAAATGGGATGGTCTTCAGGAAGCGATCGCCTGTGTATTTCCACAACTTGCAAAAACAGCGGTTCTGCTTCCGAGTACCTTCCTTGGAAATAATAAAGTCCGGCTAAATTGTTGAGGTGAGTGGCTAAACTGGGATGGTCTTCTGGGAGCGATCGCCTGTGTATTTCCACAACTTGCAAAAACAGAGATTCCGCTTCCGAGTACCTTCCTTGGGAACGATAAAGTCCGGCTAAATTGTTGAGGTGAGTGGCTAAACTGGGATGGTCTTCTGGGAGTGATCGCCTGTGTATTTCCAATGCTTGCAAAAACAGCGGTTCTGCTTCCGAGTACCTGCCTTGGGATTTATAAAGTGCGGCGAGGTAACTCAAATTACTGGATAATTGCGCTTCCAAATCTAACTCTTGTTGAATGGCGATCGCCTTTTTAAAACAGTCGATCGCCAATTCATATTCTTGCTGAAAGTTTTCGCACTCTCCAGACTCTATCCTTCTGTCATAAATCTTCCCCATACTCGCATAAAAACTTGCCAAACTGGGGTCTTGGAGTCCTTTTTTCTGTTCTGTTCGCGCGATTAAATCCTGCAAATCTTCCAGCGGAATCAAACTCGGCGGTTCGCGATCGTCCTCTTCAACTAGGGATCGAAAGGGTTCAAATTCAGTTTTGGTAATAGCCGCAGTTTTTTTAGTATCAAAGCGAAACACACCTTTCCGCCAACTCCAAAAATCAGGAGATTCATTGCTAATCAAAACTTCAATTTGTCGCGTCACCCACAAGACAATCGAAAACGGAAACTCCCGCAATGCTTCCCGCGTCCATTGCAAATATCCAAAAAACACTTCTTGTTCCGATCGACTTTCGCCAAATTGTTTAAAAAACCGCAGTTTTTCCACACCCGTCACGGTGATAACGGCTTTTCCCCGCTGCTGCAAATATGCTTCTTGTTCGACTAAATTGGCGATCGCCGATCGCAAACTCGGTTCACCCCTCGCCAATTCTACGCGATAGCGGCGGATATCCGGTTCGAGTTCTGCTTCATAATCCGAAATCAGGCGATCGCGACAGTCGCTATCATCGCAAACTGCGATTAGCAAGTTGAGAATATCTTTACCCGCTTCTATTGACACGAGTAAATCTTCATAATTATCTTGGTTTTGACTGTTGAGATTCGACATAATTAATTGTCATTAGTATCGAAGTCTCGATCCCCCTAAATCCCCTTAATAAGGGGGACTTTGAGAATACTCTTGTCCCTCCCTTATTAAGGGGGACTTTGAGAATACTCTTGTCCCCCCCTTATTAAGGGGGGTTAGGGGGGATCGACTTTGGACTCAGACATTACCTTAGTCGGCATAGGCCGACTTTGTTTGTGTAGCAACGGTTTCAACCGCCGTTTTAACGCCAAGTTTAATTGTTGAGTATAAAAGAAATTATTAACGCGGAAAATCATCTCGCTGCTTTAACAATTCTAGCACGATCGGGTGAATGTCGTACCACAAAACACCATTGCGATACTCCAAAACATACAACCCGTGCAGCAAGTCCAAAAACCCTTGTGCTTTCGGGTCAGCGGGTTTAAAATCTCTGTAAGTTGCAATCAACATCTCATAATCAGTCGTTCCCAAACGGGTATCGAAATCGATCCGCAATTTATTAATCGCTTCCTCAAACACCTCAGCATTAATTTTAACCGCAGCTTCTGGATTCCGCCGCACCAACCGCAAACAAATGCGGCAGCATTCGTTTGCAATTCTAATCAATTCTCGCAATACTCCACCGCTGTATGCGACAACGCGATCGAGTGTTTCCGGTTCGATCAATTCGCTTCCCAAACGTTTAGCTAAAATCTCTTTCAATCTCGCCGCCGGTTCCGCCATTGCAACAGCATCAGCATTTCGGCTTTCGCCGCGTTTAAACAGCTTTGTGACTGGCATGAACACGATTTGATCGTTAGTTTCTGTTTCCACGGTAGCGGCCAAAGAGACATCTCGCAGCGCGGAAATAGGAGTCGTTAAAATCATCCTAAAATTCGGCAAAAACAGCGCTTTGATATGTTCTTGATAAACTTGGCGAACGACACCTAAATCCAACTTGTCCAGGTCATCAATCACTACAATTACGTCTTTTTGCGCGCCTTTTTGAACTACGGCAGCAATCTCGTTAATTCTGGCAACCAAATCCGAAACTTTGCGAATAAACTCTTGTTTGATTTCTTCGCGAATCGTCGCATCAGCTTTTAACTTGCCTTGAATCATCTTAAACAAGTCAAACCCCACCGATCCGCTGGCGCCCAATTCGTCAATTGTTGTTTTAGTTTTAGTGGCAAACCAGTTATAAAATGATTCTTTAATTGATTCTTTGATGGGAATTTGCTGTTTTTCCGCTGCATCCATCAACTGAACTGCGATCGCAAACAAGATATTGATATGATTGACATCCGACATTTCAATCAAGTCGGAAATTGAGAAAAAGACGGTAAAATAGCGATCGTCCATCTGGCGGCAAAACTCAGCCAACAGTGTAGACTTGCCACAACCGCGATGTCCGCTAAAAATAATTTTACCCCTACCGGAAGGGTCATCTTCTACTAATTGCTCTAATTGTTCGAGAACCTCCGTCCCGTATTCTACTCGGAAGTTTTCCACTTCTTTCGGAGTTATCAGCGGCGATAACTCCATATTTGCATAGGCTGTCCGAAAAGATTCTAGTAATATTTTTGACATGGCACTCTGAGGCTATTATTTAATCTTATGGACGATTATAAGCTTTCTAGCACCTAAATTGTAGATTTTTGGGCAGGTAAGATACCCACCCCACAAGAGTTTTTTTGTGTCCGTAGATATCCCGGATTTTTTACCGATCGGTCATTTAGGTGCTGTCCCCGATCGAACTGGCGATCGCAAATCTTGCGTCAAATTCCAACATCCATTGCGATGCTCAAAAATATAAGCACCGGGTTCTCCATAAGTGCGGATCGGATCGCCATTGTTATCTTCTGCTTCCATATCTATACCAAACTCGGCTTTCACATAATCTACGCGGAATGTTCGGCGATCGATCTTTTTGACATTTATTTTCAGTTTATTGTTCAGTTGCTCGCGGAGGCTAAGTTTTTTTGTCGAAGAGTCCACATAGATGTACGAATAGTCGATTAAGCCAATTCTAAAATCATCGTAGTTTTGCTTACCGATCACCTTTAAAAGCTTGCTGGGATTTTGATAATCTCGGATTTGGATATCCGACCAAGTATAGGTATTGCGTATCTCTTTGTTTTGATAGTCGTAGCCTCTAACAAAATCCTGGAAAAAGCTTCGGTATTCCTCTAGCGAACACGATACAGGCGCCGATTTTCTCGGACTCTCGATTTGCGATACTTTGACATTTGCGATCGAATGTCGATCGACACTAACATCGTTTTGGTTTGTCCAAAAGTCAGGGCTCGCATTGTGGCGTTGCAAAACTGCGGGATGATTTTGATTGTTTTGTGGGATGGGCGTCCCGCCCGTCCGCTGTATTTTCAAAGCAGGCGGGACGCCTACCCCACAAGAATCACCCTCAAATTTTGCAACGCCTGCATTCGAGATTGCTACAGATTCCTGTGCTGTTTTGGCAGCATTTGAAGCTTTCGTAGAAGAGTCGGCACAGACTCCTATTAATGCTAGCAACAACAGAGCCATCATCTTTCTGTAATTCATGCAGATTTGTCCTCCATCAATGCTTCAATGTGATGCGATCGAATCTCACAGTCCACAATTAGAAATAAACATCTCGCGTCGCATTGCTAACCATTCATTGCTGCTGGCTTTATCACCTATACTAATTTGCTGCCCTGTCGTTTGAGGATGACGGCTATAAAAAATTATATCTGCAAGGCGATCGTAGGTTTGCTCGTATGTTTCGCCGTTAATTACTGTGAATTCCCATCCTATATCTCCTGGTTCGGGCCTATTGCAGACTTCTTGTGCGGGCTTAACTCGCGGATCGATTTCTGCGCGTAATCTCTGCCATTCATTTATATAGTTGCGATCGCCAGCTTGCAGTTTTCGATTGTTGAGTTCAGGATTAACCTTGTAGAACAAGAAATCCGTTAATCTATCAACGGTTCGATCGCGCGATTCGGCTTTGGCTAGATTGGCCCCACCGAGCACAAGGGCGATCGCCAGAGCACAAACCATTGAAAATCTTGAGACTGGTTTAATTGACAGCGACTTGAGTAGCATATTGATTTGGTGTTAATTTCTACCGCCAACCCAACCACCTTAACAGCGGCACAATTAAATAATGACTTACTCCCAAACAAAGCCCGATCGCACTTCCCAACAAACCAAAAAACACAATTGATCCCCAAATTTGCAGCCAGCCTAATGTAGCGTTAGACAGTGACAAAATCCCCAAGAAACTCCCCGGAAAAATGTTCCAAGCATTCAGAAACAGAAACATTCCCGTAGAGAAAACAGCCACTACCAAAGCGTGAACTAATTGATGGCTGCGCAAACCCATTCCCACAGTCAGAGAGGCGATCGCAAAAGCTCCCAAAATAACCCCCTGCACGCCGCTAGAAGCTGTTGCTTCCATCCAGCACAAACCCGCCAACAAATAGCCCTGAGCTCCCATCAATCCAGACAGCCAATACTGTTTTTGCTGGCGAAAACTCCCCGCATCCGTCAAACCGATCGCAGTTCCCAACCCCGCAAATCCAAACAGCAGCACTTCCGGCCCGACAGCGAAAGTCATATTAGGAATTAATTGGTGCAAACCTTCATTCAGAAAACTGGCAATTTCCGGGCCAAGAGGCGAAGCATAGCCCAAAACCAAACCGCCGATCGCCCCCGCACTTCCACCAACGCCACCGAGCACCATTTCCCAGCCGGTATCCAGAGAAGCTACCACCATTTGGGCGATCGCGCCGAACAGCAAAACCGTCAAACTTGCCGTTTTTTGTGCCCCCGCCACCACTACTTGCCGGCAGAATTCTAAAATAGCTTGACCCATTGGGGCGATCGCGATTTTGCCCTTACTCCTAGCATAAATCTCCTGCAAACGCGCCCGAACATCGCCAGCCGTCGCCGGACGCTGCTGCACGTTCGATCGCACCATATCGTCCAACAAATTCGCCAAAGCCGGACTCACAGATACAATGTGGCGCCACCGCAACTCTCCCGTCATCGGATCTTCAATTTCCGCCGGATACTTCCCCGTCAGCAAATGAATGCAAGTCCGCCCGAGGGCATAAAAATCCGTCGCCGGCACGACACCGCCTCCCACAATTTGTTCCGGCGGACTGTACCCGGGCGAAATCAACCGCGTCGAACTCGGAGAATCTTTCCCCACCCGTTCGACACCGCCCATTTGTTTAACTCCCCCAAAGTCGATCGCCACCAATTGCAGTCCGCCCAAACCCTTGTTAAGCAATACTTGGGGCGATTCCGGGTCTCGCAGCATCAAATTTGAGGGTTTAATGTCGCGGTGAATAATCTGACACCTGTGCAACTCCTCTAAAATTTCCACAGCTTGACTCAGCCAACTAAACACCCATTCCTGCGGACAGCCCTGAGGGTGTTCGTCGAGAACTTCTTCTAAAGTTTTGCCGTGAATCTTTTCCATTACCAAGCAAGGCAGTCGCTTCGCAGCAGGATTTCCCTCACCGCCTGCAAAATTTTGGGTTTGGACGTGAAAATAACCGTCAGGATCGACTCTAGGGACGCCTGGGTGCCGCAAAAGTGCCAAAACCCAAGCTTCTTGCTCGAACAGTTTCAGCGCTTTCGGGGCAGTTTCGAGCAACACTTTCAGGACGCGCTCGGTTTGAGTTTCTGTGTCCCAAACTGTGAAAATCGCTGCAAAACCCCCGGAACCGAGGCCTTGTAGAGGCACGTAGCGATTTTTTAGCCGCAGCGGTGCCCCGCAACTATGACAAAAATTGTTGCCCCAAGTCTGAGGGTAGGGCCTTGGGCAATCTGGATTGATGCAGTGGACGGCTTTTGAAGGGGGGTGAGGCACAACCAGAGTAAAAATGGGGCTAAATATCCATAGTAGACTTACGCGCTGCTAAGGCAGAAACCAGGTTTTCAGCGAGGTTAAATTGCTGTAACGACGGATTTGGTTTGAGAAACAAGCTTGCTGCACAAGTCCTGTCCATATTATGTGCTATGCTGTCGATTTTTGAGTTGGCGGTCTGAGAGTCAATCGATTTTAGATTTTAGATTTTAGATTTTAGATTTTAAATTGCTACATACTAAATTGTAGTTGAGATCGATCGGGCGATCGATCTCAACTGCCAACCACAGCTTTAGGTATTTCTAACTAATTTCCGCTGACTCATTACCCATTACCAATTCTGATTTTTAAGTATTAAATTCTTTACATAAACAGTATTTATCCGCTGTTCGGCTCGCTGCACAATATATTTCCCTCGATCGAAATTCCTCTTCCGGCTCTGCGATCCCCAGCCTTTCCTCCTGCATCCTTGGTCGCTTACATTCTATAAGATATGTTACAAATATTTTCCTAATGTAAAGCAAAATAAATAATACTTATGATGATTAAAAGAATATTAAAATTCCAGAGCGCCAGTTTATTGATATATTTTTAACAGCCTGCGATCGGGCAAAAAAATTAAGCGAATACTAGGAAGCGAGATATGGCTTACGCGCAAACCCAAACTCAATCAAAGGCTGGGTATAAAGCCGGAGTTCAAGACTATAAACTAACGTATTACACGCCGGACTACACGCCGAAAGATACAGATATTTTGGCTGCTTTCCGCGTCACACCGCAGCCGGGAGTTCCCCCAGAAGAAGCTGGAGCTGCTGTGGCTGCTGAATCTTCTACAGGTACATGGACGACTGTTTGGACTGACCTCCTGACCGACCTCGACCGCTACAAAGGTCGCTGCTACGACATCGAGCCAGTTCCCGGCGAAGACAACCAATACATCTGCTTCATTGCTTATCCTTTGGATTTGTTTGAAGAAGGTTCCGTCACCAACTTGCTGACCTCTTTGGTCGGTAACGTTTTCGGTTTCAAAGCCCTGCGCGCTCTGCGGTTGGAAGATTTGCGGGTACCCATTGCTTACCTGAAAACCTTCCAAGGCCCTCCTCACGGTATTACCGTTGAGCGGGACAAATTGAACAAGTACGGCCGTCCTTTGCTGGGCTGTACAATTAAACCCAAATTGGGTCTGTCTGCTAAGAACTACGGCCGTGCCGTTTACGAAGTTCTGCGCGGCGGTTTGGACTTCACCAAAGACGACGAAAACATCAACTCGCAACCGTTCATGCGCTGGCGCGATCGTTTCTTGTTCGTTCAAGAAGCTATTGAAAAAGCTCAAGCAGAAACCGGCGAAGTCAAGGGCCACTACCTCAACGTAACTGCCCCCACCTGCGAAGAAATGATGGAGCGGGCTGAGTTCGCTAAGGAAATCAAAACCCCCATCATCATGCACGACTACCTAACCGGTGGTTTCACTGCAAACACCACCTTGGCCAAATGGTGCCGCCGCAACGGTATCTTGCTGCACATTCACCGCGCCATGCACGCCGTGATTGACCGTCAGAAAAACCACGGTATCCACTTCCGCGTGCTTGCCAAGTGCTTGCGGATGTCCGGCGGCGACCACCTGCACTCCGGTACAGTTGTGGGCAAACTCGAAGGCGAAAAAGGCATCACGATGGGCTTCGTAGACTTGATGCGCGAAGACCACATCGAAGAAGACCGCAGCCGCGGTATTTACTTCACCCAAGATTGGGCCTCCATGCCCGGTGTCATGCCGGTTGCATCTGGCGGTATCCACATCTGGCATATGCCGGCTTTGGTGGAAATCTTCGGCGACGACTCCTGCTTGCAGTTCGGCGGCGGCACCTTGGGCCACCCTTGGGGCAACGCACCTGGTGCAACTGCTAACCGCGTTGCTTTGGAAGCTTGCGTCCAAGCTCGTAACGAAGGTCGCAACTTGATGCGCGAAGGCGGCGACGTGATCCGCGAAGCTTGCAAATGGTCTCCTGAACTCGCTGTTGCTTGCGAACTCTGGAAAGAAATCAAGTTTGAGTTCGAGGCAATGGATACTGTTTGATGATTTTGGGTTTGAGATTTTAGGTTTTAGGTCGCAAACTTGCTGGGAAGTCTTTATCTTTGAAGAAGATTTACCAGTAAGTTTGCATCCAAAATCTAAAATCCAAAATCTAAAATTTGAGGGAGCTGGGGTCAAAAATGGATCTCAAACAAGTTGCGAAAGACACCGCTAAGGTGCTGGCAAGTTACCTAACCTATCAATCCGTGCGGATGGTGGTCGCTCAGTTGAGCGAAACCAATCCTCCTCTGGCAATCTGGTTGAACGACTTTTCCACTAAGGGCAAAATCCAAGATGGAGAAGCTTACATTCAAGAGTTGCTGAGGGAAAATCAAGATTTAGGATTTCGGATCATGACTGTGCGAGAGTATCTGGCTCACGATGTGACAGAATATTTGCCAGAAATGGTTTCTACTGGCATTCAACAGGCGAATATGGAACACAGACGCCAGCATTTAGAGCGAACTACGCAACTTAATTGGTCTGTTTCTAGCAGTAATCCTGAAACATCAATAGATTCTGAACCGAATCTGGATAATTTGTCGAGTTAATCGATCGACAAGTGCGATCGAACACACACCTTAGAGATACAAAAAATGAAGACTTTACCTAAAGAGCGTCGTTACGAAACTCTGTCCTATTTGCCCCCGCTGAATGACGCCCAAATTGGCAAGCAACTCCAGTACATCCTGGATCAAGGCTACATTCCCGGCGTAGAATTCAACGAAACCTCTGCTGCTGAAATGCGCTACTGGACTTTGTGGAAGTTGCCTTTGTTTGGTGCTCGCAGCGTCAAAGAAATCATGTCTGAAATTCAAGCTTGCCGCCAAGAAAATCCGACGTGCTACATCCGCGTCATGGGTTTTGACAACGTGAAGCAGTGCCAAGTGCTGAGCTTCATCGTCCACAAGCCTAACACCAGAGGCTACTAAAAAGTATTGGCTGGCTAATCTAAATTTTAGGTTAACAGTCATTGCAGATTAGAGGCAGGGAAAATTCCCTGCCTCTTTTTTTATGTTTGTACTAAGGACTTTAATCCTTCTTCTTCCTTCTGCTATAGCTTACAAATAGCTTTTAAAACTTGCAGCAACAAAATTGAAGGTTCAGGCTCCATCATAGTCAGAAAGGGCATTAGCTGATAGGTTGGGGGATTTCCTCTTCGGATATTGACAAACTGATAAAACTCTCCGCTAGTTGCCAATCCCCAAACAGACTCTTGATATTCTAAACTTTTAGAGGCGTAATTTAGAAGTTGGGGCAAACCAGCGCGGGGAGCAATTAGACTATTTTTAGATTCTATTACTAAAACCCAAAATGGTATATCAGCGGCAATTTGTTTCTCTTTATTGATTGCTAAAATGTCAAATCTGCCTGTAATCGTTGTGTCTTCATGTTCTATAGTTATGTTAGCAATCTCTTGTTCTAGACTCATCTTGATTGGGCGGCGGTAGAAGCCAGCCAATCGCATTAAGGGAAACGTAGTTAAAGCCTGTACCAGTCCTTCAGAGACTCTTTCCACTGAGAGGTATTCGCGAAAATCGTTGCGGATTTGGGCGAGTTCTAACTGTTCTATCTCTGTTAAGGATTCTAAGGATAAAAAAATTGTGTACGTGTCATTATTAAGCTGCTCTTGGAATTTCAAAAATTGACTTACTTCACCGAGCATTATATTTTTGGCGTTAATAGTTGTTGTCATATTTTGATAGGTATTTAAGTTTTAGTTATAATTATAACATAGAGATTGTGACAGTCAATTTGTACCATTCTTAGGAACAGGCAAGATGCCTGTTCCACGACATATTAAAATATTAAATTTTTTGTGGGGCGGGCATCTTGCCCGCCCATGGAAGTGACAAATGGGATAACTGCGAACCTAATTTATCCTTTCCATCACAATCCCATCAACTACTTCATAACCCCAATTAAAATGTCGATTTGCCAACTGCTGGGCCATGTCATATTCGCCCAAATTGCATAGTTCAACTAACATTTGATATGCTTCATCTCTTTCTCGCTGCAACCTTTCCTGCCGCAGTTTTTCTCTCTCTTGCTCAGAAGGATTTGGTCGCTCTTCTCCCAGCGGATTGATATTGCTAATTCGTTTCATATCCGCCTCCTAAAAAGGGATGGATTCGACTATTTCACCGTCTACTATTTCGTACCCCCAGTCTGGATTTGCAGCTATTTGTTTTTCTACTATACTTCGACCGAGAGGAGTTTGGTAAGCTTTTTGCAAAGAGGAAATACTGGGAATTTCGGCGGGAGTTGGCGATGCTGTTTCAGCAAGTTTCGGCAGTGCTGGAATCTGGTCAGATGTAGATTGATTGAGGGCTAATTGCGGCGCGATCGCCCCTAGTTTCCGCATCACGCTATCCTTGGTGATTTGCGGTTTTTCGTTGAAGGAAGAGGGCAGATATGGGGTGTCAACGCCTTGGCTTTTGGCTTTGAGCGCATCGTCAGCAATACGATCGCACTTTCGCAAAAATCCCTCCCACAAATCTTTGCCCAAAACCGGGTTTCTCAAGTCAGCACGAGCTCTGGAGACTGCTGCTTCTAGCGGTTCTCCTTTGTGGACGTAATACTGAATTCGCTCCTCTTCAAAGGCAGGATAAGGCACTTCCGGCTCTATTTCCCAATCTCGCTTAACTTTCTGACTTTCTCCTAAAGGGATTCCGGCGACAAATTCCTCCCAAAAATTCGAGGCTAAGCCTTTTGTCATACCGTCAATAATTTTAAATGCCCATCCCGAAGGATGACCGAATCCTAAGCTGTGTTCTTTTGCATATTCTTCTAAAGCTCGCTGAAAGTTGTGCAGTTGTTCTTGGGAGTTCCAAGGGCCGCTAAATCGGTAATTTGGGGTGACAGCAACGGCTATTTGCTGGCGGGGTTGCCCGAAATATTTGTCGGTTTTAACTGTATAATTTGGGGGTGATGTTTCGGGGAATATTTCTACAGAGTGATTGTTGTTTTCGCGGGTTGTCTGTGTTGTAATATCCGCAGGATTAATTGTCCAGAAGTTATTGAGTTTTTCCTCGAAAGCGTCAATGTCCGCCCAGAGTTCTAGGGTTTCCGTGTTGGGATTTGGTAGTTTTTCTTTCAAGAGCGATCGCACTTTGAGTTGCTGTCTCGCTAATTCCTGTTCTTCCTGATTTAAACCCGTGGCTTTTTCTATTTCTTTGCTGTTAGTTTTCACCCATTCGCCGGAGTAAGAATGTTGTGCTTGCCATTGCAATAATTGGCACAGAAAAATACTGGCTGTGACTCCGCCGGTGATTTTGGCTAGTTTGGGATAGTAGATAGCGGGATTTCCTAGATTGCCTAAAAATATTCCTATTCTCATTTTGTATATTCTTAATTCCCTGGAATCGTAGGGTGTTTATGGGCGCACCTTACCTTCAATCCTAGCGTGCGCCTAGGCCCACCTTACCTCGACTAAACTAGCATGGAGAAACTTAAGATTTTCTTTAAGCTTCACTCTATTCCCGACTGAATGGAGTTTCTAGAGGAAAGACGGGGATCGCTTATTCGATCGCCTGATTGACAGGACTGAGTTAAACGTAATAATAAATTATTTACTGTACAGATCCTCCCAAAATGAATCCAGAACGCCAAGAGGCTTATTTGAACTTAATCGAGCGAGTGCTTACCTGTCCCAACGGCCAAGAACCAGAGGTTTTGAGTTCCTGTTCCGATTTAATTGATGCGGGATTTGTGCAAATGCTAATCCAGATATCGGCTTCAATGGCCCGCGAAGGTGACGAAGATACTGCTAATTTTTTAGTGCAACTTGCTCGTTTGCTGGGGAAATCTTTGGGTTTGTCGCCGGATTTGGTACCGGCGGGGTACAGCAGTGCACAGGGGTAGACAAGAATGGCGATCGCCTGGTTGTATCGTGTTTTGAAAAATGAGGGCGATTTCCTACCCTTGGGGATAGCTTCGCCTCACCTACTTTTTAAATGTAGCGATGGCTTTACAGTTTATATTCTAGAGGCTCGCAAAAATCATTCACCCCTGTTTTAAATACATAAATAATCACCGAAGTCACCAAAATATCAGGACAAATTTTTGCTGCCACTAAATCTCTAAATGCTGCATTCAATTGTCCGTTTGTCAACTCTTCTTTAACCTCTGATTTGCAGATAGCAACACGGCATCTTTTAGCCAATCCGTCTAACCAATTTTCTGATATATTCGGTTCTTGTCCGGCTTGAATTGCTAGAGATATCGCTGCATCTTCGATGTTACCTTCGCAATCTTCGATTTCATCGAGGGCTTTTAGGGCTGCGGGATATTCGGCTAATTGCGAGCGAAATTGGGCAATTTGTTGTGAGGTAATAATCACCATATTATTTTCCTGTTTTCTCTGCTTGCGGGACAATTTTAGCAATTAAAGTTGCTATTATAGCATTTTTTTGATTTACGTGGGAATTGGGCGATCGAACTTAATTACCTTTTCCACGGATATTTTGCACTTCGTAATAGTCGAGCTGGGGCTTGAACCTCGTATTAAAGCTTAAGTCAGAGCTATGAGGAGGGATGTTAAAATTGACAAAAAGCGGCGCTAAAATAGGTTAGTAGGACTCATATTTCTAGGAAGTTAGGAAAAATGACAACCGTTACTTTAAACTTAGATACTGTCGAACTAACAGATGAACAGTTTTACCGTTTATGCCAAATGAATCGAGATTGGCAATTTGAACGGACTGCTAAAGGAGAAATTATCATTATGTCACCAGTAGGCGGAGTCAGCGGCAATAGAGAAGCCGATTTAATTGGCTTGGTTTGGATGTGGAATCAACAAACGCAGTTAGGGAGAGTGTTTAGTTCTTCAACAATTTTTCGGTTGCCTAATAATGGCGATCGCTCTCCAGACGCAGCTTGGGTTAGCTTGGAAAGATGGTTGGTTTTAACAACAGAAGAACAAGAGAAATTTCCGCCAATATGTCCTGATTTTGTCATAGAATTGCGATCGCGCACAGACCCCCTGCGGCCGCTTCAGGAGAAAATGCAGGAATATCTAAACAGCGGTTTACGCTTGGGTTGGCTGATTAATCCACAAGACCAACAAGTAGAAATTTATCGCCATTCTCGCGAAGTAGAGATTGTACAATTTCCTGTGAGTTTATCGGGAGAAGATGTCTTGCCCGGATTTATGATTAATTTGCCGATGATTTGATTTTGTATCAAATTTTTCCTGTTTCCAACTGTATTTTCTTCGGACAAATATCATCATCGTACCAACCAGTCAAAGCCACCGCCAAAGCATCCGCCGCATCGTCGGGTTTCGGAATATAACCCAACTCTAACTCCCGCGCCACGGCCTCTTGCACTTCAGATTTATCCGCATTACCGCGGCCGGTCAAAGCTTGCTTAATTTGAGCCGGCGTAAACTCGAACAGCGGCACTCCACACTGCGCCAATACTAGGGTCAAAACGCCCCGCGCTTGGGCTACAAGTATCGTATTTCCCATCTTGTAAAAAAACAGTTTTTCGGCAATTGCTAGATCGGGTTTAATCTGTTCAATTACCTCGTGCAAATCGTCGTAAATTGTTTTCAACCGCTGTCCCATTTCCTGTTTTGGCGTTGTTTGTATGACGCCGCAATCAATCAGGGAAACGCTGTTTTTATCTTGTTTGCCGGGGACAATTTGACAGGAAATTGCCCCGTAGCCAAGATTTGCTAAACCCGGATCTAATCCTAAAATTCGTTTTTCCATTGCAGAAATTAGTAATTGGAAATGGGAAATGAGGTATTAAAAATTTGGGAAATGTTTCATCACCACCAATTACCAATTACCAATTACCAATTACCCCTCTGTTGTTTCTAGGCCGAATACCCGATCGAACACTTTTGTCACTTTATAGCCTGAATCTATTGATTCTAGCGGGTCTTTCCGCAATCGGTGCCGCAAACACAGAGTCATCACCCGGCGAATATCGTCCACAGTCACCTCTGTGCGACATTCCAAAGCCGTGAAAGCTTTCGCCGCGCGGTTTGTGACCAAATCGCCCCGCAGTCCGTCTACGTCCAATTCTGCGCAAACTTGGGAGATTTTTACTCGCAAATCTCGATCGATAGTTACCGATTTCAACCTTTCCTGAGCTTCCACCAACTTCTGCTGCATATCATCTTGTTCGTGCTGATATTTCGCGAGAAACTCCGGCGGATTTTGGTCAAAACTCGATCGCTGTTCGACAATTTCCACTCTTAAATTCGGGTCTTTTACAGTCCGAATTTCTGCGTGCATCCCGAATCTGTCGAGCAACTGCGGCCGCAATTCTCCTTCTTCTGGATTCCCGGAACCGATTAAAATAAACTTAGCCGGGTGGCGGATCGAAATGCCTTCTCTTTCCACAGTATTCCAACCGCTGGCGGCGGAGTCGAGCAAAACATCGACTAAATGATCGTCGAGCAAATTGACTTCATCAACGTAAAGAATGCCGCGGTTAGCTTTAGCTAAAAGCCCGGGTTCAAAAGCTTTAACACCTTCCGACAAAGCTTTCTCGATGTCGATCGTACCGCAAACTCGGTCTTCCGTAGCGCCCAAAGGTAAATCTACCATTTGAACTTTCTTGCGCGCGATTTTAAGGTCAGTTTGAGATAAAGTGCGATCGCGCACCTCATCGCTCATCAAATCCGGATCGGTGGGATGACTGTTAAAAGGATCGTCAGCCACCACCTCAATTTCCGGCAGCAAATCAGTGAGGGCGCGGATTGTGGTAGATTTGCCAGTACCTCGATCGCCCATAATCATCACCCCGCCAATTTTGGGATCGATGACATTCAATAGCAGCGCCAGTTTCATCTCCTCCTGGCCAACAATTGCAGTGAAGGGAAAAACAGCGCGGCGGGCTGGGGTAGCGGTAACGGTTGGTAGAACGCCCGCATTCAGGTTATTGCTGACTTCGGCAGTAGGACTCACAGGATAACTCAAAATATAATAATTGCTTGTTTATTGTGACATACAAGCGGACAACAATCGATCGGCAGCCTTGAAATCCAAGTACAGAGTTTGTCTGATTCCTCTCAAAACCCCGCCAAAAACAGACTATTTCTGAGACACAGAACGCGCAAACTCTAAAATTTGTTGCTGGCGTTCATCAGACAAACGTTCAACCATCGCACCTAATAGCTCAGATACAGACAACCAACGCCTTTCTTTCGACTTCCAAACAACTAAAAACTGCTCGGTAGACAGAGTACACAAAGCTATCATTTCGCCACAGCTATCGCTAAATTCTACTTCATATTTTCCATCATCATAACAATCTACAATTGCCCCTCTAACACCCTGGTGCAAATTAGATTCTGGTAATGTTACTAACAATTCGACTGCATCAAATAAGTCGGGCACGATCGTGCTTGCCCTCCGAACGAATAGTCTTACCAGTCTCGCCCCATTACTACCCGGTTCTACGATCCAACCTGTACGGACAATCCCCTGCTGTCCCTGTGCGCCCACAATTTCCAAGTCTACAGTATAGCGCTGTCCGTGTTTGTCATTTAGTCCTAAAACTGCTTCATAATCAAGAGTTTTATCTGAAATCTGTGCTAACAGCAATTCATAGTTTTCTTGGCTAAATCCTCAACGACGCTGAAATATTACAGCTTTATCGCTACCGACTGGATTATCTAAATTAAGAGCATACTCTGTTAATTTTCGAGGATCGATAACGAGATGGCTGACAAGTTCTTTCAGCTTCATGTTTGTTTACATAACACTAATTTTACCACCCAACAGATTAAAGAGCTGTTTTGGGAACCAGATCGACTTTCAATTTTAGTTCTAACGTACAATAACTAATAACTAATAACCCACAACTACCACTGTGGCTCGGAAGCCATCAAAGCAGTCGCAGCCTCGCTCGGTAACGGTTTAGCAAAAAAATAACCCTGACCGTATTCGCAGCCGATCGACCTCAACCTAGCTAATTGTGCCGCCGTCTCCACACCCTCAGCAATCACATCCATACCCAAAGCGTGAGCCAGCGCCACAATCGTCCGCACGATCGCCACATTCTCCCCCTCGCTTTCGATCTCCATCCGCCCCACAAACGACTTATCAACTTTCAAAGTATCCGTAGGAAACCGACTCAAATAACTCAACGACGAATAACCCGTGCCAAAATCATCAATTCCCAAGTTGACATTTAACGCTTTCATCTGCTTCAAAACCGCGATCGCCGACTCCACATCATCCATCACCACACTCTCAGTAATCTCCAACTTCAAACTCTCGGGGCTCAAACCCGTTGCCCCCAAAATAGCCTGAATGCGATCGACCAAATCCGGCTGAGCAAACTGCTTCCCAGATAAATTTACACTCATAATCAAAGGCCGATCGAAATCAAACATTTCCTCCCACCGTCGCAACTGCCGGCAAGCCTCCTCCAGCACCCAGTCGCCCAGCGGCACAATGGCCCCCGTTTCCTCAGCCACCGGAATAAACTTCACCGGCGAAATCAAGCCCCGCAGCGGGTGCTGCCAGCGTACCAAAGCCTCAAACCCAATAATCCTCCCGCTTGCCAAAGATACAAAAGGCTGGTAGTGCAGCAAAAACTCCTGACGCTTGAGGGCCATCCGCAAATCAGTCTCCAACTGCAACCTCTCCACCGCCAAAGCGTGCATCGAAGCATTAAACACCTGATACCTTCCCGTTCCCAAAGCCTTCGCCCGGTACATCGCCGTGTGGGCGTCCCTCAGCAAGTGTTCCGGCTGTTCGCTCACAGTAGCAGCGGGTTCGCCCCCCAGGGCAATCCCGATGCTCGCCGTCACAAACACCTCCTGCCCATTCAACTCAAAGGGCACAATTAAAGCTTGGTGAATGCGATCGGCCAAATCCACCGCACTGCCAACATCAACATTCCTCACCAAAATCGCAAAATCGTCGCCCCCCACCCGCGCCACAGTATCCCCGGAGCCAATACTTGCCCTCAACCGCTGCACTACCGACATCAGCAGTTCGTCCCCCGCCAAATGACCCAAAGAATCATTAATCACCTTAAACCTGTCTAAATCCAAAAACAGCACCGCAAACAGATAGCTGCGGCGGCCCCTAGTATTGGCGATCGCCCGCCCCAGACAATCCACGAACAAATCCCGGTTGGGCAAACCCGTCAGAGAATCGTGAAAAGCATCGTAAAGCTTCCTGTAAGCGCTGACGCCCCCACCAGTCAACACCAAACTCAAAGCCGGCGACACCAGCGGCACCCACCCACCCCCAGTAAAAATCCCAAAACTAATCCCCAACAGACCCATCAACGCCGCACCCCCAACTAATCCCGCCCTCGCAGGGTGCTGAATCCGCCAAGCCACAACCCCGCCTACCATCGCCCAAGTACCGTTCCACAAAATTTCCGCCCATTCCGGCCACACCCAAAACACCGATCGCCCATCCAAAACAGCACTCAATATTTGGCTGAGCATTTGCGCGTGCACCAGCACCCCCGGCATTTTCGGACTTTGCTTTTTAACCGGGCTGTAGGGCGTCAGAAACACGTCTCTGGTGCTAGGTGCAGTCGTCCCGATCAGCACGATCTTGTCTTTTACCCAACTCGGGTCAACTTCTCCGTTCAACACCTGCCGGATACTGACTTGTCGCGCCACCTGCTTGCCAGAACGGTATTTGAGCAGAATTTGGTAGCCTCTGGCGTCAATATTTGCATAGCCGCCGCTGTCAGAAGTTAAAGGCACAAATTCTGCTTTTCCCCAGTTGATTTGTTTGGGATTAATCGGGCTAATTGTCGGCAGCAGTCTGTCTTTGAGATACAACAAAGCCACTTGCATAGAAAACGAGAAAGCAGCAGTCTTCTGTGCTTGCGAGACTGAAAGTAAATTGCGGCGTACAACGCCGTCAGCATCGAGCACGAAGTCGTTAAAACCAACCCGATCGGGCGGTATCCCCGGAGGCGCCGGCACTCCCGGACTTTCTGAATCGCTCAATTGGTTGATCGCCACAACATTCGGTGCTTTCAGCGCGGCCAGCAATTCTTGGTGTCCCGGCGCTTGAGGCAAATCCCGGTACAAATCCAAGCCTATGACTTTTGGCTGATACTTTTGCAGTTTTGTCAAGGTTTGAGCGATCGCCTTGTCGGAAATCGGAAATCTCCCCAAAGCTTGAATATCGGCCTCAGAAATTGCCACTACCAGCAGCCGCGGATCGGGGCCGGAATCTAGCTGCAAGCGCACTAACGAGTCAAAGCTCCCCAATTCCCAGCTTTGCAGGCCTCCCAACTGCCTAACTCCCATATTTAGCAGCGTTACAGTCGCGCCCGCCAGCATTGCAGGCAAAATCCTGACCCGTCGGTTTTGAGAACTCAGGTCGAAGCCAGTTGCGACAGACATTACAAATCGAAGATTCCGAGAGAAGTTGGCAGTCACAAAAAAAATATGTCGGTGCAAATTAGCTTTGCCCAAGTCTGTTCTTACAGAATTGGGCTTAATATGAGATTGAATATAATTTTTTCAGAACTTGTGCCGCAACCGAGTTTCTTTAAGCTAATAACTCGATTTGGCAAAGTATTTCTCGGATGGGAACCGGGTTTCTGAAGATTTGCCGACAAATTCTGTCTTTAATTCCTTGTTTCCCCAAATTCCCACAAGCGTTAAAATTTAGTCGATCGAACTTTCTGGATATTTTTGAGATTATGGCGAATCAACTTCCGATTCCGGTGATTGTTAACGGTGCAGCAGGCAAAATGGGCCGTGAAGTAATTAAGGCGATCGCCCATGCTAGTGACATGACCTTATTTGGGGCTGTAGACCGCTCTCCTGAGTGCCTCAACGCCGATGCCGGGGAATTAGCCGGATGCGGCCCGCTAGAAGTTCCCATCACTGACGACTTGCAAGGAATGCTGGTATTAGCTGCTCAGGAAAAGCAGTTAGGGGTAATGGTAGATTTTACGCACCCGAAGTCGGTTTATGAAAACGTGCGATCGGCTATAGCTTACGGGATTCGCCCCGTAGTCGGCACTACCGGATTGAGCAGCAAGCAAATTGAAAACTTAGCTGAATTCGCTGAAAAAGCCAGCACTGGATGTTTGATTATACCGAATTTCTCGATCGGCATGGTTTTGCTCCAACAAGCCGCTGTCACGGCATCTCAGTATTTTGAACACGTAGAAATTATCGAGCTGCACCACAATCAAAAAGCCGACGCCCCCAGCGGTACGGCAATTCAAACTGCCCAAATGCTAGCAGAAATGGGAAAAACATTCAATCCCCCCGAGGTGGATGAAACCGAAAAATTAGCCGGAGCTCGGGGCTCTTTAGCCGATGAAGGGATTCGCATTCACAGCATCCGTTTACCCGGTTTAATTGCCCACCAAGAGGTAATTTTTGGCGGCGCCGGTCAAGTTTATACTTTACGACATGATACGAGCGATCGAGCTTGTTATATGCCCGGAGTGTTGCTGTCTATACGCAAAGTCCTTGAACTGCGATCGCTCGTTTACGGTCTGGAAAAGATCTTGTAGTCATTAGTCATTAGTCATTAGTCATTAGTCCTTGGTAATGTGGAATTAATCTAACTTCTAACTTATGACTTCTGACTTCTGATTTCAACATCAATCCCTTAAATCCGTTACAACGCTTATACAATCCCCTGCCGAACAGACATCCGTTGCATTTGTTACAAAATCTGTTGCCGAACTTCCTATGCTAATTCCCTTAACCCGCGAAACCTTTCAAGAACTAATTCCCGCCGTCGCCACGGGAGCGCAATACAAATATATCTGGGGAAAACCGCCCGATTTTTTAAGGCGAATGTTAATCTCAGCGGTAACAGTAGTTTTCGTGCTGATATTCTATAACTTCGCCGGTTCCGATGTCGCGCCGCTAGTTTTAATCACCGGATTGATAGCTGGTTTGTACTGGCTGTGGGGGCCGATTTTGTGGGCGAGTTTGCGGAATGCAGAATGCCGCAAATATAAATACTGCGGTTTTTGGCAAGGGCGAGTTTTGGATATTTATATCACAGATGAAGTCACAAGTCAAGAAGAAACAGTCAATCAAAAAGGACAACTCGTAATTGTTGACAACTTAGAACCGCGAATTAATTTAGAAGTTGGCGACAAAACCGGATTTACCACTACACTCCGAGCTCCCTTGCAGAAAAACCACCAAGGAATTGCCCCCGGTCAAGCTGCTTTAATGTTAATCATGTCAAATCAAGAAGATTTGGGCCGGATTGCTAAAGTTTCAGATATTTACATTCCCAGCCGCGAAGTGTGGGTGAGTGACTATCCTTATTTGCGTAAAGATGTATTTGTTGAGATGAGTCAGCAAATTAAGAAAGGCAGGAAAAAAGACCGCGATCGCACGAATCAAAGCAGAGATGTAAAAAGGCGATCGCCCGCTGATTATTAATTAATAAAACAGAGTCCCTAATCCACGTTCAAGATTGTACTCGGCGGTTGAAAACGCCCAGTCTAATAAAGAAGTTTTCAACGCGGATTTGGTATTAATTTCTGCTCGAAGGTCGAGTTTTCGGACGCCAGAAAAATTCAGACAGCTTCATTTTTGGTTGACCTAGCCGTTTGCGCCACGCTTCCATATAAGTGTAAAATACCGGAGTAAGATACAGCGTTAAAACTTGCGAAAACAGCAATCCACCGACGATCGCAATTCCCAACGGGCGGCGCGATTCGGAACCGCTACCAACTCCCAGGGCGATCGGCAAAGTTCCAATTAAAGCCGCCATCGTTGTCATCATAATCGGACGGAAGCGGACGATGCACGCTTCGTAAATGGCATCAAACGCGCTTCTGCCTTCTTGGCGCTGTTTCTCGATCGCAAAATCTACCAGCATAATACCGTTTTTCTTGACAATTCCCACCAGCAGAATAATCCCGATAAACGAATAGAGATTGAGTTCAACCTGAAAGATTACCAGCGTTAACAGTGCACCAAATCCGGCTGACGGCAAACCTGACAAAATTGTCAGCGGGTGAATGAAATCCTCGTACAAAATGCCGAGAATTAAATAAATCACCACAATAGAAACCAGCAACAACCAACCTAGATCGTTAAAAGATTGGTTGAATACCTGTGCGGCACCTTGGAAACTTGTTGTCACTGACGGCGGCAAAACATCCTTTGCAACTTTCTCGATAGCTGCGGTTGCTTGATTCAGCGATGTGCCTGGAAGAGTGTCAAAGGAGATTGTAGCAGAGGGCAATCCAGTTAGGTGATTGACGGTTAGCGGGCCGACTGTTTGGGTGACATTTGCGATCGCACTTAGCGATATCATTTGTCCGGTGTTCGATCGCACGTACAGCATCGACAAAGCACTCGGATCGCGCTGATACTCAGGCTTTAGTTCTAACACAACCGTAAATTGATTGTTCGGGGTATAAATCGTCGAAACTTGTCCAGAACCGTAAGCTGCGCTGAGGGTTTTTTGCACTTGTTGAGCGCTAACTCCGACGGTTGTGGCTTTGTCGCGATCGACTTTAACTTGAAGCTGAGGCGTGCTCAGTTGTAAATCGCTATCCACACCGCGCAATCCCGGTAGCGTTTTGATTTTAGCTAACAATTCCGGCACCGCTTGACGCAGCGCTTGCAAGTCTAAACTTTGCACCGTAAACTGATATTGTGAATTCGTTTGTTGACCGCCGATCGGAATCGCAGCAGGAGAGCGTAAAAAAGCTTGAATGCCGGGAATTCCGCGCAATTTAGGAGTGAGTTGTTGGATGATTTCGTCGGCACTGAGGCGGCGCTGCGATCGGGGTTTGAGCCTAATGGTGATGCGTCCGTTGTTCGCGGATGCGTTCGGGCCGCTCGCACCCACGGTTGAGTTCAACGCTGCGATGTTGGGATTTTTCCGAATAATATCAACGACTTTTTGTTGGTGAAGCA
Source organism: Microcoleus sp. MOSTC5 (assembly GCF_036701825.1). Taxonomy (NCBI): domain Bacteria; kingdom Bacillati; phylum Cyanobacteriota; class Cyanophyceae; order Oscillatoriales; family Microcoleaceae; genus Microcoleus; species Microcoleus sp. MOSTC5. Next base: position 106,072 of record NZ_JAUBRK010000004.1, read on the forward strand.
GCATATCTTCAAACGAAATATCTTGCGCTCCTTTTGTGTTAGCCATCAGTTGTCCGGTGTCTTCAGTCGGAATAAAGCCTTTCGGAACCAGAACGAACAGATAAGCCGTAAACACCAGCAGAATTACAGAAGCAATCAGCGTTACGAAACGGTATTTCAAAACAGGTTTTAGCGTCCATTCATATCCTTGCAGCAACAGCTCGAATCCCCGCTCTGAAAGGTTGTAGAAGCGGTTTTGTGGGTGTTGGTGGGACGATTTGAGAAATCGACTGCACAACATCGGCGTGAGGCTCAGAGAAACAAATCCCGAAACCAAAATTGCCACAGAAATTGTTACAGCAAATTCGTGGAATAACCGACCGATCAACCCACCCATAAACATGATGGGAATAAATACGGCGACTAATGAAAGCGTCATTGAAACAATGGTAAAACCAATTTCTTTCGACCCTTTTAATGCTGCTTCTAGCGGTGCTTCTCCCATTTCTTGGTGGCGAACAATATTTTCGAGAACCACGATCGCATCATCCACCACAAACCCCACTGAAAGCGTCAGCGCCATCAGAGACAGGTTATCTAACGAGTATCCCAACTGATACATCACCGCAAACGTGCCGATAATCGCCACAGGTAAAGCTAAACTCGGAATTACCGTCGCTGTGAGGTTCCGTAAAAATAGAAAAATCACTAAGACAACCAGACACACCGACAAAACTAAGGAGAACTTCACATCGTCTACAGAAGCCCGAATTGATTGAGAGCGATCGTACATAATTCCCATTTCGATCGATTGGGGAATTTGTTGTTTGAGGGCGGGTAACATTTGCACGATCGAATCGACGATTTCGACAGTATTTCCATCGGGTTGAGGCTGTACTGCCAGCAAGATTGCAGGTTGATTTGTAACATTTTTATCGGTGTACAAATTCAAGACTTTGTTATTCTGCACGTCGTCAATCACGTTTCCTAAATCTTGCAGCCGCACTGCTGCGCCATTTTTGTAAGCAACGATCAGCGATCGATATTCTGCTGCACGGTTCAATTGACCGTTTACCTGAATTAAATAGCTTTTGTTATCGCCAGAAAGGCTTCCGGTTGGCAAGTTTACATTTCCTTGCGTAACTGCGGTTCTAACTTGATCTAATCCGATTCCCCTTGAGGTCAATTCTCGCGGATCGAGTTGAATCCGCACTGCATATTGTTTCTGCCCGTAAACCTGCACTTGTGCCACACCGTCGATCGCTGAAATAGGTTGTGCGATCGTCACTTCTGCTGCTTCATCCACTTCTGCAATTGGCAGGGTTTTTGAGTACAAATAAAGGTATAGAACCGGCGCAACTGAAGGGTTAACTTTCCGGTAGGTTGGCGGTTTGGGCATTCCAGATGGCAATGAACCTGCGGCGGCGGCGATCGCAGCTTGTACGTCTTTAGCAGCAGAATTCACACTGCGGCTGAAGTCGAATTGTAGGGAAATGTTTGCGCTACCGGTGGAACTGGTGGAGTTAAACGAATTGAGGCCAGCTATTTCAGTGAACTGTCTTTCTAGCGGCGCGGCAACTGAGGATGACATTGTTTCGGGGGTTGCACCGGGTAAGCTAGCGGAGACACTTACAAAGGGATATTCAACGTGAGGTAGGGCGCTAATTGGTAGCAGAAAATAACTCATTAAACCGAAGATTAGGATGCCGATTGTGACCAGTGCGGTCATTACTGGGCGACGGATAAATATTTCTGAAAGGTTCATAAAACTTAGTTGGTAGTGAGATGTCGAACCGTGAGGACACGGCAGTGCCGTGTCCCTACAATTAATCGGGGTAGGGAAACGGCATTGCCGTCTCCTCTTCGCGAGGATAATCGATTATTTTGGGGTAGGGAAATGGCATTGCCGTGTCCTCTTAAAACGGTTATTTTACCGTCCTCATTTAAATGAAAAAACTTGCCGAAACTTCACCTCATTGAGCTTTTTCCGCCACGATTCCATGTAGATGTAAAAGACGGGCGTGAGATACAGTGTCAAAACTTGTGAAAACAAAAGTCCGCCGACAACGGCAATTCCTAACGGGCGGCGAGATTCCGAACCCGCACCAACTCCAAGGGCGATCGGCAAGGTTCCCATTAATGCCGCCATTGTGGTCATCATAATCGGTCGGAACCGCACTAAACACGCTTGATAGATTGCTTCCGCTGGTTTTTTGCCGTCGTTGCGCTGGGCTTCGATCGCAAAATCCACCATCATAATGCCGTTTTTCTTAACAATCCCTACCAGCAAGATGATGCCGATGAATGAATAAACGTTGAGCTCAACGCCAAACAACATCAGCGTTAATAATGCGCCAAATCCCGCCGAAGGCAATCCCGACAGAATTGTAATTGGATGGATGAAATCTTCGTACAAAATACCGAGAATCAAATAGATGACGAGAATTGCGATCGCCAACAGGATACCCAAACTCGGTAGCGAACTTTGAAATCCTTGGCTCGCACCCTTATAATTGGTAGAAATACTGTCAGGAATTACCGATTTCACGATTTTGTCGATCGCACTATTTGCCGTTCCCAGCGCCACCCCAGGAGCGAGGTTGTAGGAAATTGTCGCAGCATTCATCCGCCCGACGTGGTTGACAATTAACGGTGCAGTTCCCGGAGTGATTTTGGCAAACGTTGCTAGCGGTACTTGTGTTTGACCGCCAGAATCATCACTCGAATTACTGCTTGTTGTCGCAATGTAAAGCTGCATCAAAGCATTTGGATCTTTTTGATACTTTGGTTCTAGTTCCAAAATAACTTGATACTCGTTGCTTGCACCGTAAATCGTGGAAACTTGGTAAGCGCCGTAAGCATTTCTCAGGGTGTTTTCAATTTGACTGGCAGTAATTCCTAATGCTGAGGCTTTGTCGCGATCGATATCAATTTTGATTTGAGAAGTCATCTGCAAATCGCTATTAACATCCTGAATTTCTGGCATTGCTTTCATTTTGTCAACCAGTTGCGGGACGTATTGCCGCAGCGGTAGAACGTCAGAACTTTGCAGCGCGAGTTGATACAATCCAGTGCTTTGTTGAGTGCCCAGCGGGATTGCCGGAGGATTTTGCAAGAAAACTTGAATGCCGGGAATCTCTGCTAGTTGCGATCGCAAATTCTGCACAATTTCATCGGCTCCCATCTCCCGCTGCGAGATCGGTTTCAGCCGAATAAACAAGCTTCCCGAATTTCCGGCAACTGCCGCCCCGCCGCCATTTGCACTCGCTCCTGCCCCGATATTCGAGTTAACTGCTTCCACATTTGGATCTTGGCGAATCGCGCTGACAACGGCTTGCTGGTGGCGAACTAATTCATCAAAAGAGGCATCTTGTGCAGCTTGAGTAATGCCCGTGATTTGTCCGGTGTCTTGGCTGGGAATAAAGCCTTTGGGAACCGCAACAAACAATCCAACTGTGACAAACACCATTGCGAATGACAAAATCATCGTGGTGCGGTGATATTTTAAAACTTTCTTGAGGCTCCAATCGTACAAACTTAAAAAGACCTCGAATACATACTCTGAAGCTCGATAAAGCCGGCTTTGATTGGCGTGATTTACCGGACGCAAAAAACGGCTGCACAACATCGGTGTCAGACTCAAAGATACAAAGCCTGAAACCAAAATTGAAACTGCAATCGTCACTGCAAATTCATGAAACAAGCGCCCCAACAACTCGCTCATAAATAACATCGGAATAAACACCGCCACCAAGGAAAGCGTCATCGATAAAATCGTAAAGCCGATTTCCCTAGACCCGTTTAGCGCCGCTTCTCGCGGGCTTTCTCCTTCTTCTATGTGGCGGACGATGTTTTCGAGCATGACGATCGCATCATCGACTACAAAGCCGACGGATAGCGTCAGTGCCATCATCGACAAGTTATCTAGCGAGTAGTCCAATAAGTGCATGACGCCAAAGGTTGCGATCAGGGAAACCGGCAGCGCTAAACTGGGAATGACTGTTGCAGACAGATTGCGTAAAAATAAGAAGATAACTAAGATAACTAGGGCGATAGTCAAAACGAGCGTAAACCGAACGTCCTCAACCGAATCGCGAATCGATTGAGACGCATCGTACATCACCCCAAGATCGATCGAACTCGGAATCTGAGTTTTTAAGTTGGGCAGCAATTTTTGAATCGTTTCTACAACTTCTACAGTATTTGTGCCCGGCTGTCTTTGAATCGTGAGGATAATTGCGCGATCGTTGTTATACCAACTAGCAAGTTGAGTATTTTCTACGCTGTCAACCACTCGCCCTAATTGTTCGAGATAAATAGGCTGTCCATTTTTGTACGTCACGATTAAACGGCGGAATGCTGCTGCATCCTGAAGCTGTCCGTTGGTTTGCACGGTAAAGTTTTTATGGCTACCGGAAAGGCTTCCTGTCGGTAAGTTGACGTTTCCTTGTTCGATCGCAGTTTGCACTTGATCGATGCCAATTTGCCGCGTTGCTAACTGTTGCGGATCGAGTTGAATTCTAGCAGCATATTTTTGAGAACCGTAAATCTGTACTTGCGCCACACCGGCGATTGTCGAAAGCTTTTGCGCTAGATAGGTTTGTGCGTATTTATCAACCTCAGAAAGCGGAAGCGTTGGTGAAGTGAGATAAAGGTAAAGAATTGGCCCGTCGGCGGGATTGACTTTGCTGTAAGTCGGCGGATTTGGCAAATCGTTGGGCATTTGGCCCGAGGCCGAGGAAATAGCCGATTCCACATCTTGCGCCGCATCGTCAATATTGTGGCTGAGATTGAACTGAAGCGTAATTTGAGTTTTGCCGCTGGTACTGGTTGAGGTTAGCGTATCGAGTCCAGCAATGCTGGAAAATTGCTTTTCTAGCGGGCGCGCCACCGATGCAGCCATCGTTTCCGGGCTGGCGCCGGGCCGGGAAGCGCTGACTTGAATCGTGGGATAATCGACGTTTGGCAAATCGCTAATCGGCAGTAAGCGATAACTCATCCAACCAAAAATCAGAATGGCCGCCATCACCAAGGTGGTCATAATTGGACGGCGAATAAACGGTTCTGAGAGATTCATTATATCAATTCCGGTTTTACCGGAATGACTGTTGACTGTTGACTGTTGACTGTTGACTGTTGACTGTTGACTGTTGACTGTTGACTGTCAGTCGCAAAACTGAATGATGGTTGACTATTTAACCTTCGACTTCGCGATCTGGCAATAACGAAACGAAGTGAAGCAATTGCAGGGGTTTGAGATTACTTTTGTCTGCAAAATAACTTTCGATAATCCAAATATAAAATCGCTCGCCCTAGGGATTTTTGCGCGATTTCCATGACTTATTTCCCGATGAATTAGAGTCGCCGCCAGATTTTACACCTGTTTCTTTGGCTCCAGATGTGTCTGAATTATTATTGCCTTTAGTATTATCTGAATTATCTTTAGCATCCGCTGCGGTTTTAATGCGAATCTTGCTACCATCAACCAGATTTGCTTGTCCGTCGGTGACAACTTCATCACCCGCATCCAGACCTTTTTGAATCACAGTTAAGCCGTTGATTGTATTGCTGACAACTACAGGCACATTTTCCACTGTATCGTCTTCTTGGGCGACAAACACGAATTGTCCGTTCGGCCCTGTCTGTACAGCTTGTGAGGGAACAACAATCGCATTTGGTTGTTGACTTAATGTTAGAGTTATGTTAACAAATTGACCGGGAAAAAGTTTGCCATCTGCGTTATTAAAGTCGCCAATCAGTTGAATTGAACCAGTGGCATTGTCAACCGTATTGTTCACAAATGACAAGGTTCCCGATATCGGACGATTGTTTCCGGCAAAGGTGACATCAACTTTAAGTTTGCCGTTGTCTGCGTATTTTTGGATGTCTGGGAGGTTGGATTCAGGAACCGAAAAGGCAACTTGAATTGGATTAATTGTGGAGATTGTCACCAAGGGTTTGTCGGTGCTTGGTTGCACCACATTGCCTTCTGTCACCAGCACATTTCCGGCGCGCCCGTCGATCGGCGCATAGACCTTGGTATAGGATGATTCCACCTGAGCATTTTTCAAGGCACCGCCGTCCGCACTCAACCCAGCTTGAGAACCCTCGATCGCAGCCCGATCGCCTTCCACGACAGCCCGAGCATTCTCAATCCCCACTAAATCGCTTTTCACCGCCGTCTCAGCATTCTCAATCCCTACTAGATCGCTTTTTACCGCCGTCTCAGCATTGGCGATCGCCACTTCATCACTTTTGACGGCTGCCTCAGCATTGGCAATCCCGATGCGATCGCTCTTCACCGCCGTCTCAGCATTGGCGATCGCTTGCTGGTCAAGATCGACCGTTGCCGCAGCGGCTCGGCTGCTGGTAGCGTATTGTTGGGCTTGATCTTGACTGATTACTCCTTGCTGGTAGAGAGCTGCGTACCGTTGACTTTGTGCTTCGGCATATTGGGCTTGAGCTCGATCTTTGGTCAAGGTGGCGATCGCTTGCTTGACTGCGCCTTGGTCTTTTTCCAGAGTCATTCTGGCTTGTTCGACGACTCCTTTGTCTTTAGCCAGAGTCATTCTGGCTTGCTGGACAATTCCTCGGTCTTTTTCCAGGGTCGCTTTGGCTTGCTCGACAATTCCTCGGTCTTTGTCCAGGGTTGCTCTGGCTTGTTCGACAACTCCTCGGTCTTTAGAAAGGTTGGCTGTGGCTTGTTGCACCTGTGCTTGGCTTTTTGCTACGATTCCTTGAGCTTGCTGGATCGAGGCAGTTTGAGAGCGATCGTCGATCGAAAACAGCAGTTGTCCTTTCTTAACTTCTTGTCCTTTCTTGAAATAAACTCCTGTAATCCGCCCGCTAGCTTGTGCTGTCACCGAGACAGTAGAACTCGATTGCACGTTGCCGATCGCTTGCAACTGTATCGGAACAGTTTTTTGCGTTACTGTTGCCACCGTTACCGGAGTCACTTGCAGTCTGCCGCTGCGGCTCGGTTTTTCCGCTTTAGGAGCAGTCGATCGCTGCCAAACCAAAAATCCCAACCCACCCACCAGCAGCAACCCCAGCAAAAACAGCGCAATCCGCCCTTTCGCCAGCACCTTTTCCGTCGGTTGTTTGGCTGCAACACTGTCCGCCGGTTTGCTCTCCGGCAAAGTTGGAGCTTCCTGAAAAACTTCACGGAGAGCGTCCTTTGGAGTTTCACTAACAATTTCTACGTTATGCGTCGGTTGCTCGTTCAGCTTCTGATTTTCGTCAGGAACTTTAGGGCGAGTGCCATTCCGACTTTCACTAATAATTTCCTCGATCATCACAAACCTCCTTTGTAACTAACATCTTGCACTATTCTCAAAAACAGGCTTTCCGACCTGTTCTACAAAAGATGAATTTTATCGCTTCACAGGCATCTTTCCTGTTCGTAAAAGGCTTATTAACAATGGTGCAAAAGGTGAGCAACATCTCATTTGTAACTAACATCTTGTATCATTTATCATTCTCAAGAACAGGCAAGATGCCTGTTCCACAACACATCAATTTTCTTGTGGAGTAGGTCGGAGAACCCGCGCAAGTCCTGTATCAGTTTCGCACTGCAAGTTACCCAATCAGAACGTTATTGCGAACTTGTTTGAGACTGCTTTTGTCCCCGAGGATAAGCAGTCTTGAGAATTTCTTTAATTTTTGTCTTTTGTTCGGCGGTGAGATTTAGCTCCGACAAAGCTTTTCGCATTTTTTCACCTCCCTTGACTTTAGTTTCTAACTGTTGTACCTGCTCGGGCGTCAACACCGCTTCGACTTGTTTGCGAAGTTCCTCGCGTTTCTGTGCGCGTTCTGCATCCGTTGCTTTCGGTTGCGCTGAACTTGGAGTTGCAGTCGCCGCGACAGGTTGAGCAGCTTGGGAGGAAGCAGAATCCGCCTTCGCTTGGTCGGAACTTACTGGATTGGTCGCCGTCGTCTCAGGTAGGGTAGGTTCGGAAGCATTGGATTGCGTACAAGCAGACAAACCGCCTACCAAAAGTGCACCGACGAGGAGAAATGCTGGTGCGATCGTTGTTCTTTTCATGATTTACTGCGTCTAATTAACCTTCACCACCAAATCTTATAGGCTAAAATCAGTCAGCGCATGACCCAAGACTCCTAACTTGACCAGTCAAAAAGCACTTTGCGGTTGTGACTTTTTTCCTAGTCCCAAATGCCAAAATCAGCCGAAAAGGCTCTAGCGCGATCGTTGGCAGATTCGCTAAGCTGCTACACATAACTTGTCTGTTATGGCAAAAGGGGAGAGCGGGAAGAGCGGGAGAGTGGGAGAATGGGAGAGTGGGAGAATTGCTCAATGACCAATTCCCTCAACATTCATCCGTTAAATCCCGATTCACTGCGCGTTGCCGAACTTCCTTCTGAACATAAGGGGGTAACGTGTTTTTTGACTCCAAGATACCTTCTACAATTAGGTCAGCGACCTTGCTTGAATCGCTCCAGCTTTTGATGGGGAAAAGTTCTATGATTCGCTTGACCTATCCGTCCTTTCGTTTGTTGCTTTATTTGGAGTGGCTGCTGCTGGCGACGGCAGCCTTGATGGAAGTGCTGCATCCATTTCATTCGCTCTGGTCGCTGCTGTTACGGGTTGGCGCGATCGCACTTTTTGGCGCGCTCGGGTTGCGTTTGCCAACCGTTCGGTTAGGTAGAAAAATTTTATTTACAGCCCTAGAATTTGGCTTGATTTTGCTGCCAATTGTCAATGAAGGGTTATCGAGCCGATCGAGCTTTTTGCTTTTTCTCGTGCTGCTGATGCGCAGTTGTCTGATCTTCCGCCAGCCGGGGCAGGTGACTGTCTTGGGTTTAGCTCTGCTTTCCTATAGCTCGCTACTGTTATTAAAACCTATTTTACCTGAAAAAGTCATTGCAACTGTTTGGGAATGGCGATTTAGCAATGTGTTATTATTTGGCTTGACATTAGTGTTCGCTTTATTGTTAATTAATGCGTTGATTGCGGAACGCCAAAGCCGAGAGCAATTAGAAATCGCTCACGATAAATTAGCCGTAACTCACGAACAACTCCGCCACTATGCACTGCGAATTGAAGACCAGGCAACTTTGCAGGAACGCAATCGGATTGCCCGCGAAATCCATGACGGACTCGGACACACCCTAGCAGCTCAAACGATTCAGCTCAATAATGCCCTCTTGTTCTGGAAATCGGAGGATGAGAAAGCGCTGGGGTTTCTGAAACAGGCGAAACAACTCGGATCGGAAGCTTTGTTAGAAATTCGCAAATCTGTTTCGGTTTTGCGATCGAATCCTTTGCAAGGATTGTCGCTCGAAAGTGCGATCGACAAACTTCTCCAAGACTTTCAGCGCATGACTGCGATCGAAGTTTCCAACTCGATTCGCTTACCAGTTCTGCTATCTCAGGAAATCAATACAACACTTTACAGAATTGTGCAAGAATCGCTCACAAATATTCACAAACACGCTGATGCAACGGTGGTGACAGTTGGGTTGCAGCAACACGCAGGACAGATTTATTTGTCGATTGCTGACAACGGCAAAGGCTTCGATCCTGCACAAAATACCACTGGATTCGGACTCCAGGGAATGCGCGAACGAGTGGCCGCTGCCGGCGGTAAATTTGCGATTTACAGCAAGTCTGGAAACGGTTGCCGGATTTCGGTTGCTTTGCCCTCTCAAAACATATAGAAATCAGCGGTTTCAACCGCGTCTATACAAACTTTTGTCCCTCTCTAAGAGACTGAAGAAATGATAATGCAGTGCGGTTTGCCCGACGCTAATTGATGCGAGGATTGTTATATGATTCGGATTTTGCTAGTGGACGATCGGCATATTATTCGCCGGGGAATCAAGAGTATTCTGGAATGCTATTCTGATATGCAGGTAATTGGTGAAGCTGAAAACGGACAGGAGGCGATCGCCCAAATCCCCATTTTGCAGCCCGACATCGTGCTGATGGATATTCGGATGCCCGTGATGGATGGCGTAGCAGCAACCGGGGCGATATCCAAATCCTATCCCGATACAAAAGTGCTAGTGTTAACCACGTTTGATGACGATGAATATGTCAGCCAAGCAATGCGGCTGGGTGCAAAAGGCTACCTGCTCAAAGATACCGAACCCGAGGAACTTGCGTTAGCGATTCGCGCTGTTTATAAAGGACACACGCAACTCGGCCCGGGATTGTTTGAGAAAGCCCTGATGACTCCTGCTGCAACCAATCCGACGGTTGTTTCTCCGCCAGAATTAGAGCAACTCACGCCCAGAGAATTAGAAGTGTTGCGTTTAATAGCTTCGGGCGCGAACAACCGAGAAATTGCTCAAACATTATTTTTGTCCGAAAACACGGTAAAGAACTATGTAACGAATATTTTGAGTAGGTTAAATTTGCGCGATCGAACTCAAGCCGCGCTGTTGGCTCATTCACTCTTCAATTAGGGACTTACCGATGCCTGAAAGTGGCAATCAAAGCCTTGTTCAGAGACAGATTCAGCCACTTTCTCACCACCCAATTTTTTCTACTCACCCATCCGCGCCAGCAGCACACAAAATCATCAACTGTTCCCCTCTTGGCCGTAAGCCTGCCAAGCCAAATCCACCAGCCCGTTAACAATAGCCACAGCCACCACCGCAGAGCCCTTGCGGCCCTCAATCCGAATGTGAGGAACCATGGAATCGTGCAGCCGCGACTTAGCCACGTCAACCCCCACAAACCCAGAAGGAGTCCCAATCACCAAAGCCGGTCGAATTTCCTCAGCTTCAATCAAATCCACGATCGCCGACAAAGCAGTTTGAGCCTGGCCCACCACAAAGATTCCCTCTGGATAGCGTCTTGCCAAAGTTTCAATCCCCCAAGCAGCCCGCGTCCTTTCCTTTTGAGGGCGTGTCAAAGCCTCCATCGAACAGTAAACCGGATTGGCAAAGGTATTTTGGATTAGGGGCGTAATGCCCACCTGCACCATCGGCACATCTACCACGATCGTAGTCCGAGCAGCCAAAGCGGCCGCCCCGGCTTGCAAAGCCTGATCGGAAAAACTAATTAAAGACTTGTACTCAAAATCAGCAGTCGCATAAATCACGCGGCGGACTATTTCGTACTCCGCCGCTGAAAAACCGTGGTCGCCAATTTCGTTATCGATTAATCCCAGACTCTGGGCATCGCTTACGTGCCATTCCATTTGTTGGATAGCTGTCGCCTCTGAGTTGTCAGGTATCAGCTTACCAGCTTTTAGTCAATTCGTTGACTGTTGACTGATGAGTGTTGACTGTTGACTGTTGACTGGCAACAGACAAATGACAACTAAGTTTCCGACGAAGAAGACTTACCCAACACCGGAGTTAGGAATGCCACCAAAGCTCCGATCGCAAAACCGGACACATTCCGAACCACAGGCAACCAGTCAGAAGTCCTAGTCACCACCGGCCCAAGTCCGAAAGCGAAAAACAGAATGCCCCACAGCGGCGAAAAAATCAGCGCCCACTGCCAAGCCACAACTTGTCCCGGCTTCCGAGGCTGAGCAGCAAACCCGCAGATGACGCCGCCAACCACCGACGTAATTAACGTCAGAACCCACTGTTCCCTCGGCAAACCCGGAACCACGCGGCATCCGCCCTGACGCAAACAGCCTTCTATCGACTCCAAAGATTCAATAATCGCTCGATCTTCGCCATTGTCCCGCACAAAAAATTGATTACCGTAGCGGGTTTGCAGTTCCACCCAAAAAGTGCGGGGCAGCAGCGGATACAGCGAATCGCCCACATTAAAATTGAGCAAATTTCCCCCTCGGGGGTCAGCAACTAGCAACACGCTCTTGTTATCTAGTCCCCAATAACTTTTGACAGCTAAACCGGGCGTGCGATCGTACTGAGTCAGCACTCGCAGTTTCCAGCCGGTTTCGGCTTCAAAAGCCTTTAAATTTTTTGCCAAACTCTCTTCTTCAATATCCGTGAGGGCTTTAGCTAAATCAATGATCGGCGTCTGAGTTGACGGCAACAAATCGGGATTGTTGAAAGCGCGGGCAGCAGGTGCGATCGTCCACACCGACAAAGCCAGAAAAAATGCGGCAGCAAAGGCTAGAAATTTTCGCGGTAAAAGCTGTGACATAGGAACTTGTAATCCGGGTCTTAATTGTGAATGCTAGCTGGCGGTGTTAACCAAAGGATAAGAGAAAACTCATATTTCTTTACAATTATTTACTTTACAGGAAGGGGAGAGCAAGCGGAAGGAAAAAATAGTTTTTGAGAAAGGGGGAGGGGGCGAGGGAGAGGGGGAGAGGGGGAGAGAGGGGGAAGGGGGGAGAAATTAGCGCTCGAGCTCCTCAATGGGGTGAGTAACATCGAAAATCGAAAATCCACTGAATCCCCCAATCGAAAATCTAAAATCGAAAATCTAAAATCGACTGAATTCCCCAATCGAAAATCTAAAATCGAAAATCTAAAATCGATTTGGTTTTGCCCCCACCCCCTCACAGAGACGCCGATCGCGATCGCTCACATTAGGATTAGTTCTCAGATAATCCCCCACCCAATCGCAGCCCCTCACCAGCAAATCATCAAGATCCAAATTCCACAAAATCACCCGATTATCCCGGCCTGCAGAAGCCAGAACCTTCCCATCCGGGCTAAAACTCACGCTCATCACGCTATCCTTATGACCAGTCAAAGTTTTCAGCAAAGTCCCGCTGCGACTCCACAGTTTCACCTTATGATCGTAACTGCCCGAAGCAACCAACAAACCATCCGGGCTAAAAGCAACGCTAGTCACGCTGTCGCTAGAACCCTTGAGCAGCGTCGCCACCAAAGTCCCGTCCACCTTCCACAATTTCACCGAATTGTCGTAACCAGCCGAAGCCAGCATTTTGCCGTCAGGGCTAAAAGCAACCCCCAACACAAAACTGTTGTGAGCTCCTTCAAAAGTTCTCAGCAAACGACCGTCCCGATTCCAGAGTTTGACAGTACCGTCATCGCTTGCAGAAGCCAGCATCGAGCCGTCGGGACTGAAAGTCACCCCAGTCACCCAGCCTGTGTGTCCGGTCAAAGTTTTAATCAACCTGCCGTTTCTCGTCCACAGTTTCACAGTCTTGTCCTTGCTAGCCGAAGCGAGAATCTCGCTGTCGGGGCTAAAACTCACGCTCATCACGCTGTCGGCGTGGCCGTCGAGAGTCAACAGCACAGAAGGCGAACACGGGAACAGCGGAGCCGAAGGACAAGGCAGAATATTACTCATGCCATCTTCTTTCAAACTCCAGACTTTCACCGTTTTGTCGTAACTCCCAGAAGCAAGTAACTGGCCGTCGGGGCTGAAACTGACGCTGGCCACTCTCTGAGTGTGTCCTTCCAAGGTTTCCAGCAAAACTCCCGTGCGGCTCCAGAGTTTGATAGTTTTGTCCGTAGAAGCAGAAGCCAGCCTTTGGCCGTCGGGGCTGAAAGTAACGCTTTGCACCCGGTTTTGGTGTCCGTCGAGGGTTTTGAGCGGCACGTCATCGAGCCGCCACAGCCTGACAGTTTTGTCAAAACTTGCCGAAGCCAAGGTTTTGCCTTCCGGGCTAAAAGTCACCTGAGTAACCCGATCGGCGTGTCCCTCAAAAGTTCTCAGCAAGCGACTCTCCGGTTTAATGTTACTAGCATCGGTTGGGCGTTTGTCGCCAACACCAGCAAGACTCCAGAGTTTGACAGTCCCGTCTGCACTTCCAGAAGCAAGTGTTTGACCGTCGGGGGAGAAACTGACACCAAATACCCATTTGCTGTGTCCCCGCAAAGTTGTTAGTAGTTCGCCCTTATTTGCTTGTGTTGAATTTTCTGTTGCTGGGTGTTTTAGTGCAGCGATGCTCCAGATTTTCACCGTTTTGTCTTCACCCGCACTGGCGATCGTTTCACCGTCGGGGGAGAAACTGACGGTGTAAATTTTCGAGGGTTGTCTGTTGTCGCTGTGCCACAAATTAGCGATTAACTTACCGTCAGAACTCCACAGTTTCACACTACCGTCATCGCTCGCCACAGCGATTATTTGGCCGTCGCGGCTGAAGCTGAGCCAATTTACGGAAGCAAATTGTTCGATCGTTCGCAGCAGCGTCCCGTCGGTTTTCCAAAGTTTGATTGTTTTGTCTGTAGATGCACTGGCGATCGTTTGACCGTCAGGGCTAAAAGCAACGCTGGTAACGCTATTAGTATGCCCTTTGAAAGTTGCTAGCAAACTGCCGTCCGTTTGCCAAATTTTGACAGTTTTATCTAAACTTGCCGAGGCTATGGTTTTGTTGTCGGGACTGAACGCGACAGAGGAGACGCTGTTAGTATGCCCTTTGAAAGTTGCCAGCAAACTGCCGTCGCGCCGCCAAAGTTTGACGGTTTTATCTACACTGGAAGAAGCTATTGTTTCGCCGTCTGGACTGAAACTAAGACCCCAAACTACATCGCCGTGTCCCTCCAAGCGGTTGCGTTCTTTGACTCCATAAACAGCCTGCTGGAGGGCAGCAGAAATTAGAATTTCGGTGTCTTTGAGAGTATACATTTCTTGGGAGTGTTCGATGTGTCTCCACTTTTTACCAGCTCTCAAACTTTCCATCATGGCGTCAAATTTATTGTTTGAGAAATAAAGTGCTTCAGAAGCTGCTGTGAGGGTACTAATTTCGGCTCGTTGAGTTTGAGCGACAGCTAGCTGTTTTTGACCCACGGCCCGCCACCAAAAGTTTACGGCGGCGATCGTGGAACTCGTCAGCAGCATGACGCCGATCACTGCTAATCCCAGCAGTTGTTTGAGAAAAGTATTGGCTCGGTAGAGCTGTGCTTGACTCATGTTTTTGTCCGCTTCTGCTTTGTGCAGTCTGGCTTCTAAGCCGAATCTTTGGCGGATCGGCCGCACTAAATAGTCGTGTACCAATTGATAGCGGTCTTCTGGGGCTTCCCTCAGCAGAAATAGCAAACCGTGACCGACTAAAATGTCTAAAATTAAGTCGAGGTTGTCGGTTTTCTTTTGTCGGATTTCTGGGTCTTTTGCGAACTGTCGCTGTAGGGAAATTCGGTTTCTGCCGATCGCCGATAATTCGGTTTCGCGGGCATCGGCTGGCTGCTGGCCTGTAACTAACGAGAGTTCGTGTTTGGTTTTTATCAGCCGAACGCCTCTTTCATCTGTCAGGGAAAACAAGATTTTCCAAGCTGCGTCTTCGTTAACGGGCCCGCAGTCAGAGATGACTCTTTCGAGCGATCGCTTCACTAATTCCGCTTTGGGATTGTCCCCCAATTGCTGGTATTGTGCTAGACTGGTAATACCTTCTTCTTGAAGTTGCGCTCCCACTACCTGCAATTCGATCGGTCGCACTTCTTGCAGTTCGTCTGCTAAATCTTCTACGAAGGCATCGATCAGTGCCGGCTCTAAATAAAATTCCGCCCGTTCTGTTAAGTGTCCGATGACAGCCCGCGCGTCTTTGATAGAAAAACTGCGGAGTTGGTAGCGGATGCTTTTGTCGAGAATATTATTGTTAATAGCGTCAAGATTTGGGAAGCGATCGCAATCTAGTAAGTAGTGCAAATAATCTTCGCGCAAGCACAGAATTATTTTGACATAAGGCAAATTCAAAAACAAGCGCAAAAAATTATAAAAATGTTGTCTTTGTGCCACTGAAGTCGAAACAAAGAAAAACTCTTCAAATTGATCGAAAATCAGCACAGTCAACAAATTATTTGTGGCATTTTCGCGCAACTGCTCTATAATAAAAGAAGAGACTTCCGAGCTGCGAGCAGGAATAACCGAGCAACTTCTTTTATGGATTTTCTGTAGTCCTTTGGAGATTAATTTACTTTCCTCTTCGGCTTGTTTGTCGTACAGTGCGCTGTTCAAAGCATTTTCTAACTCCACCAGCCAATCAGTGTAAACTTTGACTACTACGGGCAATGTATCGCGCGCGCCCGGAGTAATATTTTTCAAAGCTGGTACTAAGCCGGCATTGACTAGAGAACTTTTCCCGACTCCGCTGGGCCCGTGAATAATAGTTAATTTATGGTCGTCCCTGCTGATTCTTTCTAGCAAGCTATTGATATCTGTTTGCCGCGAGTAAGCTGTCATGGACGCTGCGATTGCGGCTTGATTTTGAGCTGATGGACCCGAAGGATTGACGGCTTGTCGCTGCTGCTGCAATTGGCTGGCTCCGATAAAAGCTCTAAATCCGTATTGATATTCGATCGACCGCTGGGTTTTTTTAATCCGAAACGCTTTGAGATACTCTCCCTGCTCGAAATAAACCGCTTGCAGTTCCGTCAAAATATCTATGTAAAGTCGGGGGTCGTACTTCGGCTCGCTTTGAGCTTGAGCCAACTCCAATGAATGAACCGCCGC
The DNA here is from genome assembly GCF_036701825.1 of Microcoleus sp. MOSTC5. Taxonomy (NCBI): domain Bacteria; kingdom Bacillati; phylum Cyanobacteriota; class Cyanophyceae; order Oscillatoriales; family Microcoleaceae; genus Microcoleus; species Microcoleus sp. MOSTC5. Next base: position 122,369 of record NZ_JAUBRK010000004.1, read on the forward strand.
TTCCCACTGGTCTAGCTGCCGCAAACTTCGGGCTAGCAGTAAAAGATACGAACTTCTGTCAGATTTGGGATGTTGGATTTTAGATTTGGGATCGTTACTTGACTCGTTAGTGCCCACAATTTCTGGATAATTTCCCTCAAACCCCAATCTCAAATCTTCAATCAGCAATCTCAAATCGTTAGGCGTTTGATCCAAAATTGCCAAAGCCAACTCGGCTAGCTGGCGGGCTTGACTCCACCTCGACTGTTGCAGGGCAACTTCAGCCAAAAAGCCGTAATCTTGAGCTAGTTGGCTGGGAGTACCGTAAGTAAAGTGCAACTGCAAAGAATTTTCAGCTAATGCTTGCAACTCTCCCCAAGCTTTCAGGCGCTGCAGCACTTCTCCGAGGTGTGCTGTCACCTCAGCTACCAATTCGGGACGTGAGGCAAGGGAGAAAGCGTTTCTAGATTGTTCGAGGCTAATCCAAGCTTGTTCCCAGTGCTGGCGGTTGGCTACCGGATTTCTGGCTGCTTGCAACCGATGACACAGGGCTATGTGAAACAGCACTATGCCTTCTCTCTCTAAATATAAAATGTTGGGGACAGGATTCGACAAGGAAGAGAAGGTTTCTGGGTTTTCGGAATCTTCCGAGTTTGCGAGTTCCCAGTTGCCGGTTTGCTGCTGCCAAAAGGCTAAACTTTCTTGGTAGTGAATTAAGGCTGTTTCGGTTTGGTCGCTGACATAGTAATCTCGACCGAGAACGAATTGCAGGCTGGCTTTGAGGGCGGGTTCTAATTCTTGACCGCGATTCTGTAAATCTCTTAAAGCTAATTCTAGTTCTCGGCGTGGCAAAGAGCCGATCGCCAAATCGAGGGTATTGCCCGGACTCAAGGGCGAATACGAGCGGAGATCTGATTGTCGTGCGTTTTGGAGGGGTTGAGAGTGAAAAGTGAGAAAGCTTTCTCCGGAGCTAATTTCGCGCTCTTGGGCGCGTTTTTCGCACTGCGTTTCCCAGGTTCCAAAACTAGCCAGGGCGCCGACGTTGCTGCTTCCGATTTCTTGATTGAGTTCGCCTACCTTAAATATAGTATCGGCCCGCCTAGCAAGGAAATTAATTAATTCGTCAACGGCCATTTCAAATTTAATTGTGGCGGCGGCCCAACTTTTGAAATCCGGGGCCAGACGAATCATTTTGGTCACGATGTCATCTGTTACCCACAAAATTACCGGGCAGGAAAAATTTTTGCGGAATTCGTCTCGCACTTGATTGGTAGAGGCCATCAGTTCGTCGATCGCTACTACTGTTTCTAAACCGAATACCATCAAAGCCGAGGCGGAACCGACAGGGGAAAACCCCTCCTGAAAAGTGCTTGCCAGCAGGCTAGTGTAGAGAGTTTTAACTGAAGCTGGCAGGACGAAATCTTGAATTGGAACTGGGGACACTTCTCGCAGCCGCTGCGCTATTTGCTGCCGCAACTGCTCGTAGTTGCAGCGCACCAAAATTAGCGAGAATTGGTGTTGAGACATTGTGATGGATCTTACCAGAGTTTTGAGCGAGCGCTCGTTGTAGTTGGCAGTTTCTTGTACCTTAATTAGATCGGTCATGCGTGCACCTCTTTTGCATAAATCTATTACCGTAACGCTCGCCAATCGTGACTGAAAGCGTATCTACTTAGACATAGCCGTCTCTGTCTGAGGCTTTATCTCTGTATAAATACGTAGTTTTCCGTACTTGTTGTCCTATCAATACTTACATAGTTATTAGAGCCAATGTAAAGATATCATACCTCTCAATCTCAGAGAATGCGAGACTTCACAATAAAAATTTAAGCCCGTCTAAGATTTTTTTTGTCAGCTACAGATAAATGAGTACACGCTATAAATAGCTAAGCGCTCAAGTTATTATAATACCGACGACTAGCTATTAGTAAACAGCTCCGAGCTATCTGTAGCAGGCATTTAGTACAACAGCAGAAAAATGTCATCCGGGATGGGATTAGTTGAAATAAGCTCAACAGGTAAAAATAGAAATAGGGGGTCTGGCATTGCAGATATGAGAGTTGAGACTGGGGCAAGTCCTTGGTGGGGCAAAGTTTTACGCGACAATAAAATTCGTGGCATATAGCTAGCATAGAACACAAATCAGCCAGCGGCAAAAACCGCTGGCTGATTTCTATATTGGATTTTAGGAGTTCGGAGTTTTGAGCGGTGAATGTTAAGTTAAAGAGTTTCTAAGTCACTCGTGGCTAAGGGCTCTTAGAGTCGCGAAGCAATCTCAAAAATCCCAACTATTTTGGCTCAATACGCTGCAGCAACTCCTTATATTTTCTGGTTTCTGCTAGGGCTGGATTGATGCCAAACCAGCGACCTTCTTGATCGCGGTATTCAAAGACAAACATACTTCGCAACAAGATTTGAGACTCTTCTTCGCCGGTTACACTTTGTCGGTTGACGACTTGAAACAGCAATTCCCATTCCATGTCATTGATGGCTCCCAAAAGGTCATCGCGATATTCTTGAATGACGCTTTCGAGACATTCGCGAGAGAAGGGAGGGTCTTCGTGCTGCAAACAGCTATACAAAAGCATCAGTAGATTGCGAACGTGACCGCCGCTAATCCGGCAAAGTCGGTCTAAAGTTTCGGGAGAGTCAAAAACCTGGGAAATCAAATCGATGCGTTGATGGGGAGCAACTGCGGGGAAAGCTCTAGCTAATACTAGCTGCCGCAGCAGTGCCATTCCTTCAATGTGGTCGTCGCCCGATCGCATTTGCACCGGTACCATCGGCATCACCTTGGGCTTGACTCCAAATCGACTGGCGAGGCGGCCGAAGTCGTTGGAAAAAATCAAAGTCAAGGGAATCGTGTAGACGACATGGCAATTGAGTTTTTTTAACTGTTCGCCGCGGTCTAAAAACAGGTATTCTGGCTGAGTGCGTCCGCTGGGTTTGAGGGAGGCGTCGAGGCGGTCGAGATTGTCAACGATGACTGCGAGCCCTTTTTTCCCTTGCTGCTTGAGTTCGGCGTTAGCTCTGTTGAGGAGTTCTTCGTTGATGGACTGCAAGATGCTGTTGGTGCGGGGTTCGAGATATTGCCTGAGTTGCGATCGCAGTTTGGGAGAGTCTTTAGTTTTAGCAGTAACTCTAGCAATGCCTACAGATAACTCGGCTTCCGCTGACAAATCTATGGGAGTCTGCAAAAATTCTGCCACTTCTGCAAACAGATTTGTAAAATAGCTCGGTCTGAGTTTGATTTTAGATAATTCCATAGTTTCGCTAACTTGGCGCGCAATGCTCAGCAAAATATCGCTGATATCTACATCACCCATGTCTAAGTCTTGGGAAGACTCGAAGTAGACGACGCAAAAACCCTCTTGCTCTAGCTCAGCTTTCAGTCGAAACAATTCCGTAGATTTGCCACACCCGATATGTCCTGTAAATAACTGACAGGTTGGCTCGTTGGGGGAGATGCGGGTAATGGTTCGCTGTAAAGATTCAATGATTTTGCCGCCGCGCACGGAACCAAAATCTATGTAGTATTGATAATCTCCTGGGTCTCCCGCAACAAGGGTTTTGCTCGGGTTGCAGGCTTTATAGAATCTGTCTAATTCGAGTGGGATCACAATTGAAGCCGAATAAAAGTTAAACAAGCTAATCGAAAGTCTAAACTTTCTTTGCTTGAGTTTAGTTGGATTTGTAACCTTTTGCCCTGTGGGGTAAGGCCCTAAATACCCAAAGAACCTTTGTTTGCTAAGCGGCTTTCCCGGCGCTGGAATTGTTAATTATTAATTAATAACTTTTAATTACATAGGAATATCAGTGATATTACTGATCTTGGCAGGAGTCAGGGTAAATTTGCGGGGATCTGGTTAAATGGTAGGGGAGAACGGGGCTGCAGGAGAGAGCTTAAAAAGTTTTGAATTTGTGCTAATCCTTAATTATTAAATTGTCAAGAGGTAGATGGCTAGTTTTGGAGCGGTTTCTCAAACAGAGTTAGGGCGCAGGCGCCAAGAGTTGCGGCGGCTTCGTCGCGGTCGAGTGGTGGCTGTGGTGTGGCAAATGTTGGCAGCGAGCGCAATGGCCGGGGGTTTGCTGTGGTGGATTGCGCAGCCGGCTTGGTTGATTGCCCGATCGGAACAAGTGAAGGTGGAGGGCAATCACTGGCTCTCGGACAAGGCGGTGCGGTCTTTGGTGCCGCTGTCTTACCCGCAGTCGCTGTGGGGGATTCAACCGCAGGCGCTGGCCCAAAAGCTGGAGTCAACGGGGCCGATCGCCAAAGCGAAGGTGACTCGTAACTTGTTTCCGCCGAGTTTGACTGTAGAAGTGGCAGAACGGCTGCCGGTGGCGGTAGCTCAGCCTACTGCGGTGTTGAGATCGAACAGCGACAAGGAAAAAGTGGGGTGGCTGGACGCTCGCGGAGGTTGGATGCCGTCGGAGAGCTATACTGCTGTGCGATCGCAGAATAGTTCGATCGGGCCCGGCAACATTCCGGGAACTCAGCCTCAGCGTTCTTTGCCAACTTTAAAAGTCATCGGGCCTTTGGAACAGTATCGCGCCTCTTGGCCGCAGTTTTACCAAGGACTCAGCGGCTTGACGGTGAAAGTGTTTGAGATTAATTGGCAAGACCCGAACAACTTGATCTTGAAAACAGAGATCGGTACCGTACACTTAGGGCCTTACAGTTCCACGACTGCGGAGCAACTTAAGGTTTTAGACCGAATGCGACAATTGCCAAAACAGCTAGATTCAAGCAAAATAGCCTACATTGACTTGAAAAATCCTGCTTCGCCGATCGTCCATTTGCCAGAACTCCCCCCCAGTTTGGAGAGTTCCACTCCCGCACCTACTCGCGCCCAGAATTGATCCTCTGTCAACAGAAGGTAGAAGGGATCGATCGGACTGCAGAATTTTTCGCCATCAGGATCAATACGCAGGGCTTGAAATAAGGAGAGTTTTTTGATACCCCTCCGCGTCTGGAATAAAACAATCAGATTTTTCTTTCCATAGCGATTGGGAAAGGGATACTAGCCCTTTTTTTTCCTTCTGCCTTGCCTACAAGTGCCTCCTGCACAAGCGCGTTGATGGGGTATGAGGGAGGTACGGGCTAGCGAGGCCGACCAAATCCGAGATTGGCTAACATTAAGCATCTAGCAGTGTTAGTTTTTCGCGCAACTTAGCCTATAGTTGATTGTGAATTGGCGTTTAGTTAACAAGCTGTAATCTACTATCCCCGACTCTAATGAAGCTTAATAATAGACAGGGGTCTGATCAAGACAGTCCCCCTTCGGAAGAAGTAAAAAATTTTCCGGTGGCTGCAGATTCCGCCAATCCCTTTAGACGCAAGTCTGGTTATGTAAATGTAGATAGTATTGATATCGATCCTATGGTCAATCCCAAAGACATAATGCCCAGCAGTGCCGCCAAAATCAAAGTAATTGGCGTCGGCGGTGGTGGGGGCAACGCCGTTAACCGGATGATTGCTAGCGAGGTTTCTGGTGTCGAGTTTTGGTGCGTGAATACAGATTCCCAAGCTCTGGTTCTCTCAAATGCTCCGAAACGCTTGCAAGTCGGACAGAAGTTGACGCGCGGCTTGGGCGCGGGGGGCAATCCGGCGATCGGTCAAAAGGCTGCGGAGGAATCTCGCGACGAGGTTGCTAATGCTCTGAATCATGCGGATTTGGTATTTATCACGGCCGGCATGGGCGGGGGTACGGGCACGGGCGCGGCTCCGATCGTGGCTGAGGTGGCTAAGGAAATGGGCGCTTTGACTGTGGGCATAGTGACGCGGCCTTTCACGTTTGAGGGACGGCGGCGCACCAGCCAAGCTGAGGAAGGGATTGCGGCTTTGCAAACCCGGGTGGATACGCTGATCGTGATTCCTAACGACAAGCTGCTGTCTGTGATTTCGGAACAAATGCCGGTGCAAGAAGCTTTCCGAGTTGCTGACGATATCCTGCGCCAAGGGGTTCAGGGTATTTCTGACATTATTACTATTCCCGGTTTGGTGAATGTTGACTTTGCTGACGTGCGGGCAGTAATGGCGGATGCGGGTTCGGCTTTGATGGGGATCGGCGTGGGTTCTGGCAAGTCGCGGGCTAGGGAGGCTGCGATGCAGGCTATTTCTTCGCCTCTGCTGGAAGCTTCGTCTATTGAGGGCGCTAGAGGTGTGGTGTTTAACATCACTGGCGGTACTGACATGACGCTGCACGAGGTGAATGCGGCGGCTGAGACTATTTACGAGGTTGTCGATCCGAATGCCAATATTATTTTTGGAGCGGTGATTGACGAGCGGCTTCAGGGCGAAATTAAAATTACTGTGATCGCTACTGGTTTTTCGGGGGAAGTTCCGTCGCCTCCGGCTCCGGGGCGGACGCAAAATGTTAATGCTCCTTGGCGAGCTGCAACTGTGCCGGCGACTCCTGCTCAACAGACGCCCGATCCGAAAACGAAACCGCCGCAGGATTTGGGATTGGATATTCCTGAGTTTTTACGCAACCGTCGCCCGCCAAGATGATTTTAGATTTTAGATTTTAGATTTTGGATTTTGGATTTTGGATTGAATCTCCAATCTCCAATCTCCAATCTAAAAAATCGAAAATCTCCAATCTAGAAAAGCGAAAATCTCCAATCGAACATCTCCAATCGAAAATCTAAAATCTAAAATCTAAAATTTCTAGGGTTTGGCCTGGTTCGGGTTCGAGGAGTTGGGTGGAGAGTGCCGATTTTGCTAGTAAATCGCGAAATTCGGGGATGCTGCCGACCGATCGCACTAACATTGGTAAAATGCCTGTGGCTCGGATGTCTCCCGCCGCTGTCGGCACGAAAAACCGAGGTTTTACGGTTTGGGCAAGCTTCAGGGCTTGCGAAGGGCCGATAATGACTTGTCCGAGGAATGGGAAGATTTGACCTATGACTGGGGCGATCGCTACGTCTACTGTGTCTATTTTCTGTTTAACTTTGTCTAATGGCGGCAGGTGCGGTTCGTAATAAAGTGTCTCGCCGCTGCTTAAATCTTTGAGCAAATAGCCGTTTTCTTCCTGTCCCGGCTGGATTTCGGCTCCGGGTACGGCGGTTATTTGTAACTTTTCTTGATAATTAAATTCTTGCCAATTTGCTAAAGATGTGATACTGCTGTAGCCTAAACTTCTGAGGACTTTGGCGGCGGTGGGTGAGGCGATCGCGGGAATTGTCCGATCGAGCTGTTCGAGTGTTGGTCTGTGGCAGTGGTCGTCTAATCCTTGGGAAATTAGGATGAGGTCGATCGGCGGTAAGCTGCTGGGAGTGAAGGCGACGGGGGTGTTGTGGTAGGCGGTGAACAGCCAGGGTTGACCGTAAAATACGAGCGGATCGACCAGCCAGGGATCGACGAGGATGGTTTGGCCTGCGATGTGGAAGATCCAAGAGTTGAGGTCGATTCGGGTGAGTTTCACAGTTGTTTGCAATAATTCTTTACATTTGGTTTAATCATAGCTAATTTTGTTTGGGAATTTTAACCCCTTCGGAAGCACAGGCGGGACGCCCGTGCCACGATGAACCCAGATATTATTGGGATGTGTCTGTGTTTATCTGCGGTTGAAAAAAGATGATTAAATCGAGGATTCCTGTGGCTTTGACTGTGGCGGGTTCGGATAGTGGCGGCGGGGCCGGAATTCAGGCGGATTTGCGGACTTTTGCGTTTCACTGCGTGCACGGTACGAGTGCTTTGACTTGCGTGACGGCTCAAAATACTTTGGGGGTGATGCGAGTTGATGCTTTGTCTGCTGAGGCTGTGGTGGCTCAAATTGAGGCGGTAGTGGGGGATATTGGGGTGGATGCTATGAAGACTGGGATGCTGTTGAACCGGGAAATTATGGTGGCGGTGGCTTCACAGGTTGAGGCTTTGGGAATAGGGAATTTGGTTGTCGATCCGGTGATGGTTTCACGATCGGGCGATCGATTGATTGACGAGGGGGCGATCGCATTTTTGCAGGATGTTTTGATTCCAATGGCTGCTGTCGTGACTCCGAATCGGTTTGAGGCGACTATTTTGAGCGGTTTGGAGATTGATTCTGTTGACGATATGCGATCGGCTGCGGAGAGAATTCACAGTTTAGGGGCGAAGGCGGTTTTGGTAAAGGGCGGCGGGATGAAGGGGGATTTGCGGGGGATTGATGTTTGGTTTGACGGTACGCGGTTGGATGTGTTGAAGACTGAAAATGTTGATACTGGGAATACTCACGGGACTGGTTGTACTTTGAGTGCTGCGATCGCCGCTAATTTAGCATTAGGTAAAGATTTATTTACGGCGGTGACATTGGCTAAGGATTATGTGACTAATGCTCTCAAATATGCTTTGGATATTGGGGAAGGTCAAGGGCCAGTAGGTCATTTTTTCCCGCTTTTACTGAAGTAAATTGTGAACTCATCCCTTCTTTTCCCTTCTTCCTTCGCGTCCTTTGCGTCTTCGCGGTTCGTTTAATTTCTTAATTTCTCAGGCGATAAAGCGATCGCCACCAAGTCTTCGATTTTCTTAATATTCGGATCGCCGGCCAAATAACCAATCCCTCGGTGCAAGTGCAGGCGAAATTGTTTGGCTAGAGTTTCTTTTTCTGTGCCTAAATTGTCTTGATAACAGCGCTGCTTGAGGGCCATTATCAAGATATCGGCCATGTCGCCGCCGAAGACATCCCAGCTTAATTCGACGTTGCTGTCGCTGGGAATTGGTACTGGGGATGGGATGCTGGGTTCGGCGAGCGATCGGCAAAATCCCCACCGACACAGGATGTTCCACTGGTCAATTTTGGTCGATCGTTTCAGTTTTGATAGTTGGTCTTTGCCTGTTTGGGAGAGGCGGATGCGATCGACTGGTGGTTCCATGAGTTTGAGAGTGTTTGGTATATTGTAAAAAGTGTTAATATTGGCGAAGCAAAGCCTCTAAATAACTCGAAATCATTAACATTTTTTTACACGGCGCGACTTGATTAAATCGGTTTTTTTTGGTATTTTGATTGTAGTAGGATTTATCCTTAATAATGGGATGGTAGCAAAAATAAAATTTTCGCCACCATCCCATTATCTTATATATACTACCGCAACCCCAGGGCAAAGTCAAGGGGTTGCGGCTATTTTTTAGGGCGAATTTTTATTCCCAGAAGTAACCTTTTTCGACGGTGGTTTGGTGTTTGGCGGAGTCGTATTTGAGGAGGTAGCTGTGGGCGATCGCCTCTAATTCTTGGAGTTTTTCGTATTCTACTTTTCTAATTTCGGTGTCGGTAGAAAGCAGGATGACTTGGTGGCTGGCCGAGGGGAAATAGCGTTCGACTAGGTTGTTTCTGTGGGAGGAGTCGAGGCGGCCCAATGGAGTGTCGATCGCCACTGGCAATTGTCTCCCGGATACTCTCGCCAATCCCCACAAAAAGGCGATCGCCAGCAATTGTTTTTCCCCGGCTGAAAGTCGGTGTTTGGGTACCGGTTTGCCTTCTGGATCGTAAATGGAGAGGCTAAATGTTTGAGTGTCGATCGCAACTCTGTGCACGAGGTCGGTTTTGTGCAACAGGTAGCGGAAACAGTCGGTAATTTCTATTTCGAGTTTGTTGAGTTTTTTGAGAGTTAGTTTTTCTTTAAAGAGTTTCAGGGTAGCTTGGGCTTTGGCGATCGAAGCGATGACGTGTTGGCTGTTTCTGATGGTGATGTATTCGCTGCTGTAGTTTTCTAGTTCTTTTTGGTTTTTGGCTAATTCTCTCTCTAATTCATCGACGCGGCGGTTGGCTGATTCCAAGGCTGCGGCTGCGATAGCGACTGCTTTTTGGGCTTTCCTGACCTCTTCTTCTAGTTTTTCGTAGGCTTCGGGGGAAGCGGCGGCGGCGAGTTGTCTGTCTGTAAAGTCGATTTCTGCTTCGATGCTTTTGATTTCTTCTATTTGTTCGCGGGCTAGAATTTGCTGGGCTTTGATTTGGTAGCTAAGGAGGTTTTCTAGTTGCTGGATGCTGTTGTTGTCGGCGTTCATCCAGGGCGGGGCGTCTGTTCCCGCTTGCTGTTCTAGTTCTTGGTTTTCTTGGCGGATGAAGTCTTGAATTTTATCTAGCTGTTGGGGATTTAACGAGATTTCCACGATATAGTTGAGAAGGCGATCGCTTCTTTGTTTGATAACATTTTGGGCAATCTTTGCTTGCTGCTGGCTGGCTTCTGTTTCTGCTTGAATTTTTGCTTCACTTAGCAAGGGCGAAATTAAGGCTAGTGGTAGCGTATTTGACGCCAATTCCATCATGGCTTGACGGCTTTTTTCTGCCTGATTTCTGTAGTCGTTTAGCTGTCTGTCTAGTTGACTGCGATCTGCGGCAATTTTCCCGCCTTCATAAATAAACTTTTCTGATGCTTGTTGCTGATTTTTTTGAGCTTTATCTAATTCGTTTTTAAAGCTGGCTTGTTCTTGCTTAGCTAACTCTATTTCATCAGAAATTTTCTGAAAAGTTTGTTCGATTTTTTCTAAAGCAGCCAAGTCTTTTTTGCCAGCAATTTCTTTCCGCTTGCGGCCGGCTAATATTTCTAAATCGACGGCGAGGCGTTCTGCTAATTCTAAACCTAAAAGAGATTTAATCGCCCCGACGACAAACTCCGGCGGTGTTTCGAGTTCGGCGAGTTCTTTTACTTGTTCGCCGTCAAACAGAAATAGGTTGGATATTCCGACGGGCAAAAGGGTTTCGATGTATTCGTCCCAAGTGTTAGTAATCGCTTTGTCCGACCACCAATCGCTGACAATTTCGCTGTAGATGAGAATGCTTAAGTTGTCTTTGATATCTGATTTTTTCCAGTATCTAACTATTTTGAATTGAGTTAATTTGTCGTCTTGGACTTGTTCAAATGTTAGTTCGACGCGGGTATCTTCTAATAGGGGAGTGTGGCGGTTGACGCATTGATTGAGAAAGTCGCTGTAGCTTAAATTGCCTCTGGTGGAACATTGGGCGCGACCACCGTAGAGGGCGAGGCGAATGGCGTCCATGAGGGTGGTTTTGCCGCCGCCATTCATGCCGCCAAATAGGATAACTGGGCAGGGATTTCCATCTTTTTCGGGGCGGAGATTGATGGTTTGGGTGCCTGCATAGGGGCCGAAGTTTTTGAGGACGAGTTCGAGGAATTGCATTGTAGATGTTGTTGAGATGGGATGAAAGTTGGTGGGTGCGAGCGGCGTGTCCGACAGTCCGGGGTCGATCTGTGAGTCCCCCAGTACGACAGGGATTGAAATCCCTGTCTCATAGCTGAAGTCCTCTGAAGAGGACTGAAGTTTGTGACTGTTGAATCTGGGTTTTTAGTCGGTTTTAACCGACTTTCGCTATGAGACGGGGATTTCAATCCCTGGCTGATCTTCGGGTTAGCCCGATCGACTCAATTGGTCAATCGGGGTCGATGTGTGAGTCCGAGAGTCCGACAGGGATTGAAATCCCTGTCTCATAGCTGAAGTCCTCTGAAGAGGACTGAAGTTTGTGACTGTTGAATCTGGGT